>JASLGI010000036.1 GCA_030149685.1 Bacillaceae bacterium
CTGACGTTGTGGAACCAACGACGCAACAGCGTATTGCTGAATTAGCACAACGCGTAGAAGGCGATGTACAAAAGATAAAGGAAGGTGAATGAAGTGACACGTCCTTTTCAAATAGGTGACCGAATCATTGATAACCGCGTCGTTCTTGCACCGATGGCAGGTATTAGTAATTCTGCTTTCCGCTTAACTGTAAAAGAGTTCGGTGCAGGACTCGTTTACGCAGAAATGATCAGTGATAAAGGAATTATTCAAAACAATAAGCGGACATTAGATATGCTGTATATCGATGAACGTGAAAACCCGATCGCTCTTCAAATTTTCGGCGGAGAAAAAGAAACACTCGTCGAAGCAGCTCAATACGTTGATAAATATACGAATGCTGATTTTATCGATATCAATATGGGATGCCCTGTAAATAAAATCATTCGTTGTGAAGCAGGAGCGAAATGGTTACTAGAACCAGATAAAATTTATGAAATGGTTTCGGCAGTCGTCGAAGCGGTCGACAAACCGGTCACAGTGAAACAACGAATCGGTTGGGATGAAGAACATATTTTTGCGGTAGAAAACGCAAAAGCTGTCGAAGCAGCAGGAGGCGCAGCGGTTGCTATTCACGGTCGAACACGTCTTCAAATGTATGAAGGGAAAGCAAACTGGGACGTCATTCGCCAAGTGAAGGAAAATGTGTCGATTCCTGTGATTGGAAATGGCGACGTCGCTGAACCGATCGATGCGAAGCGTATGTTAGAAGAAACAGGAGTCGACGGTGTCATGATTGGCCGCGCAGCACTCGGTAACCCATGGATGATTTACCGGACAGTGAAATACTTAGAAACGGGTGAAGAAGTACCAGAACCGACGGGTGTAGAAAAAATAGACGTTTGTTTATTACATTTCGAACGCCTCATGCAGTTAAAAGGTGAAAAGGTCGCCGTGCGCGAAATGCGGAAACATACAGCATGGTATTTAAAAGGAATTCGAGGAAGTGGGCCGGCACGCGCAGCGGTGAATGAAGCAGAAACGAAAGAAGAATTTTTAGAAATTATGCAAAGTTTTCAAACGCAATTAAAAAATGGATAAGAGAAAAGGAATGAACTCTGTTACTTTTTATGAAATGATGTACAATATAAAAGAGTAGAGTTCATCTATGAACAACAACCAAGGAGTGAACGGAATGTCTCATTCAAATGAGCTTAATGATCAATTATTAGTACGTCGAGAAAAAATGGAAAACATTCGAGAGCTAGGATTAGACCCATTCGGTCAACGTTATGAACGTACACACTTAGCTACGGAACTCCATGAAAAATACGACGAGTATTCAAAAGAAGAATTAGCAGAAATGACAATTGAACCTGTATCGATTGCAGGACGCATTATGACGAAACGTGGAAAAGGGAAAGCAGGATTTGCCCACTTACAAGACTCAACAGGTCAAATTCAAATTTACGTTCGTCGTGACGACATTGGGGAAGAACCATATGCCCTTTATAAAACAGTCGACCTCGGCGATATCATCGGGATCAAAGGTGATATTTTCAAAACGAATACAGGAGAAGTGACTGTTTACGCGAAAGAGTTTACATTCTTAACGAAAGCACTTCGTCCATTACCGGAGAAGTTCCACGGATTACAAGACGTTGAACAACGTTATCGTCAACGTTATTTAGACCTCATTATGACAGATGGAAGCCAAGAGCGTTTCGTATTACGTAGCCGCATTATTCGCGAAATCCGTAATTATTTAGACGACCAAGGATTCTTAGAAGTAGAAACACCGATGCTTCATTCAGTAGCAGGTGGAGCGAATGCTCGTCCATTCGTGACACACCATAACGCATTAGATTTAGACTTATACATTCGTATTGCACTCGAATTACACTTAAAACGTCTCGTCGTCGGTGGATTTGAAAAAGTATACGAAATCGGCCGCGTATTCCGTAACGAAGGAATTTCAACACGCCATAACCCAGAGTTCACAATGATCGAGTTATACCAAGCGTATGCAGATTATAAAGATATTATGGAACTTACAGAAAACATGGTTGCTCACGTTGCTGAAAAAGTACTCGGAACGACAACGATTCAATACGGTGAAGATACAATCGAACTTGCACCGCGTTGGAAACGACTCCATATGGTCGATGCAGTAAAAGAATATACAGGTGTAGACTTCTGGCCTGAGATGACAAAAGAAGAAGCGCATGCTTTAGCAAAAGAACATGGTGTACACGTAGAAGAGATGATGGAAGTTGGTCACGTATTAAATGAATTCTTCGAACAAAAAGTAGAAGAACAACTCGTTCAACCGACATTTATCTACGGTCACCCGGTGGAAATTTCACCGCTCGCGAAGAAAAATCCAGAAGACCCACGATTTACAGATCGTTTTGAGTTATTTATTGTACGTCGCGAACATGCGAACGCATTTACAGAGTTAAATGACCCAATCGATCAACGGGAACGTTTTGAAGCGCAATTAGCTGAAAAAGAAATGGGTAATGATGAAGCGCACGACATGGATGAAGATTTCATCGAAGCACTTGAGTACGGTTTACCACCAACAGGCGGTCTCGGTATCGGAATCGATCGTCTCGTTATGTTACTTACGAATGCACCATCTATTCGTGACGTACTTTTATTCCCACAAATGCGTCCGAAAAAATAAGCCTATATATAGAAGGGAATTTTCCGAAAGGAAAGTTCTCTTCTTTTTTTATAAAAAACTTTTAAAAAAGGGTTGCCAAATGAAAAACAAGGTGGTATAGTTATCAATGTTGCTTGAGAGAGCGACGCCAACGACTACATACATGATATTCTTTCAAAAGAATTTAAAAATAGTTGTTGACAAGGAAAAATATCTATCGTATGATAGAGAAGTCGCCAAAACGAAGCGACATAATGAACATTGAAAACTGAACAGCAAATGTTGAACGAATTATTTGTTCGTTATCATTCGACCCCGTCGAGTGAAACGAATTTGGTTATAACATAGCCAGTTAAGAAATCGAGCTAATCGAATTTCTACATTATATGCTCAA
>JASLGI010000041.1 GCA_030149685.1 Bacillaceae bacterium
TTGCTTGGACATATTACATTAATGGTAAGTGAGATTGAAGAAGTTGCCCGTACACTCGGCGTAGAAGAGACAGAAGAAGTGATGCTCATGCAACATATGGTGTTATCTCATCACGGAAAAGAAGAATGGGGCAGTCCGAAACGCCCGATGATTCAAGAAGCAGAGATGTTACATTACATCGATAACATCGATGCGAAAATGCAAACATTAACACGTGAACTTGAATACGTCGAGCCTGGAGAATTTACGAAACGTTTATTCTCACTCGACCAACGCGCGTTTTACCGCCCAAAATTTACAGAAGACGATGAATGATAAGAAGCGTTTGAGGATATCCTCAAACGCTTTTTTGATCAATGAAAAAGCCATCTCTCATGAGTGAAACATGAAGAAATGGCTTGATTTATGTGTGTACGTATTTTCGATTAGACATGTGCGACAGTTCTCTCATAGTGCGCTAAGCGATCAACGTAATAATGGAACGCTTTTTCGTCACTTGCATCGAGTGCTGCGTTAATTTTCTCTTGATATTGCTCGACTACTTGGTCGTGATGGACATGAGAAATGAACGCATTGAGTGCAACCTCCTCGAGCAACTGTTTTAAGTAATCGTCATTGGCATAAGAGTCGTGAGTCATCGGTTGAAATAATTTGTTTTCCATATCCTTCACCCCTATAAATAGTGTTATTAGATATAGTATATATTCCACCGAGTGACACTTTCAAACTTAATTGACAGAAAAATCACAAAATGATGAGTTCGTACTAAGTCAATTTTTGCCTTTTAAAGAGAAATAGGACGTTAGTAATGTAGTGATTGATGAAATAACTGCGTAAATGACGATATATTGTATCTGAACGACGAATAATGATACTAAAACTATTACTAATAGTTGAATGAGCTGCATACGTATCACTGTTGTTTGGATCGCTTTTGTTTTTTGGTCCGCATGAATAGGGAATAAATGATCCATTCGAAATGTCGGTTCTTTTTTCAAACTTTCAATCAACTGAAACGCAGTAGCAAATGTTAATACACTGATGATAATGAGCGTCGGAATAAAGGCATCTAAGAAATAAACGATGACCGCTAAAATAATCGTTAAACGAAGCCATAATCGAAACATATCATCTGTACGAATGAGCATACGGCTATATAAAAACGCGTACGTCTTTTCTCGTTTAAGTGGCAACGCCTTCGTCATCAATATATTCATATAACTGCGACGGCGTTTCGACCCTTGGACGTGAGGAACGTCCGTGAAGTAATTGGCAAAACGGTAAAAGCGCATCATTCGATTTTCTTCGATTGTGATCATATGTTCCCACGGAAACGGTTTGTTTTTTGCGAAATGTTTCATGAACAATGCATATCCGAGTCCGAGCGCGAACGGGATGATATACCATCCGATGAGCAATGTATAGACCGACACGAAAGCAAGCAATAATTGCCCGACGATACGGACGAATTGAAATTGCCCTTGATAGGCTCGGCGGAAATAATATTCCCCTTGAACGAAGGCCCATTTTAAAAAGACGATACCTAAAAATGCAACGACATAATCAAAAGTCGCCATCGTCGTCGTTCGTGAAAGAAGTGGAATAAATATAAACAAAACGACGAGCGGTAACGCGGATTGCACGAGTGTTGAATAGCTACGTCCATTTTTCATATATTGTTCGAGACTCGATTCAAGAGGTAACAAATATACCGCATCTGCTCGGTGAAGCAATGTAGCCGTTTGTGAAGAAAATAAGACGAGACTCGTTACAATACTTGTGATCAAAATCGATGGAAACATCGGATCGACCGTTTGTAACCACTCGCTATAAGCAAAGCCACCAGCTCCGATTAAAAAGATAAAGACGATCGCTAAATGTCCCGTAATGACGAAACGTAAATATTTCTGTAGTTCATATACGTAGGCGCCGAACCGTTTCGTCCAAATCGATTGCAAATCCATCATTTAGACGCCTCCGTCATTGCGATGTATAAGTCGTCGAGTGATGCGCCTGGTAAGTGAAATGCTTCTTGTAAATCACTCATCGATCCACTTGCAAACACGCGTCCTTCGTGTAAGAAAATGATACGGTCACAATATTTTTCCGCGGTCGATAAAACGTGTGTCGACATTAAAATAGCCGCCCCTTCTTTTTGACGCGCATTCATCTGTTCAAGTAAAGAACGAATCGCTAACGGATCGAGTCCGACGAATGGTTCGTCAATAATATAAAGGGAAGGATTGACTAAAAATGCAGACATAATCATCACTTTTTGTCGCATCCCTTTTGAAAAGTGAGAAGGGAACCATTTTAATTGGCGCTCCATTCGAAACTCTTTTAATAATTGTTTCGAACGCGTCTCATATTGTTCATCGGTTAATCCGTACGCCATCGCTGTTAGTTGTAAATGTTCTTCTAATGTTAACTCTTCATATAAAGCAGGCATTTCAGGAATGTATGAAAATGCTTGACGATAGTCATCAGGAGACTCTTGAAACGTTTTTCCATTCATTTCAATCGTTCCTGCATGTGGTTCCATCATGCCGATAATATGTTTGATCGTCGTACTTTTACCGGCTCCATTCAGCCCGATCAAACCGACGAGCTCACCTTCATTGATTTCAAACGATAACTCGTGAAGGACTGGTTTTCTCGTATATCCTCCTGTTAATTGATTCACTTTTAAAATTGTCACGATGAATCCCTCCTATCCATACGTTCATTTTAACAAAGTTCTGTCGGTACGAATAGCGATACCGCTAGTACATATGGTAAAATGTATATACAACTACTTTTAAAGGAGTGTTTTGAATGACTTCATGTATTTTTTGTAAGATCGCAAACGGAGATCTTCCGAGCGAAAAAGTGTACGAAGATGAGCACGTTTTTGCATTTATGGATATTTCACCTGTCACAAAAGGCCATACGTTAATCATTCCGAAAAATCACGCGGAAAATGTTTATGAACTTGACGAAGAAACAGCGGGTCACTTATTTAGTGTCGTACCAAAAATTGCAAATGCTTTAAATGAGACATTTCATCCACAAGGGTTAAACTTATTACAAAACAACGGCTCATTTGCTGGACAATCTGTGTTTCATTTCCATTTGCATTTAATCCCACGTTATGACAATAATGACGGCTTCCAGCTACATTGGGAACCACAAGTAGAAACGTTGACGCATGATGTGATCAAAGGACTTGCAACAGAAGTGAAAGAAAAACTAAATGGATAACAGTTGCAATTGTCTGACGATTCAAGTACAGTAAGACTAACTTTCTCGCTCATAGCAATAGTGCATATGAGGAGGAGTAGAAGAGATTAGTTGAGGAGAGATTAGAAATGAATACAAAAAAATTAGTGTTTATGGCGTTACTCATTGCTGTCGGAGCTGCATTGTACATTGTGATTCCTGGAATTAATGGTGGGATGAAACCAGACTTCATGTTAACGATGATGATTATCGGAATTTTATTATTCCCTGACGTGAAAAGTGTCTTTTTACTCGCTGTTACGACGGGACTCATTTCAGGACTATTTTCAAGTTTCCCTGGAGGATTTATTCCGAATGTCATTGATAAATTCATCACAGCTTTCATCATTTACGCAGTTGTACGACTCGTACCAATCCTTGCGAAGAAAACGCTCGGAGCAGTTGCAGTTGTCGCTGTCGGAACGATGATTTCAGGAAGTATTTTCTTATCGATTGCAATGCTCGTACTCGGGTTTGATGTTGGCGTACCGTTTTATTTATTGTTTGCAACCGTCGTTTTACCAGCAGCTTTATTAAACAGTATCGCAACATTCATTATGCAACCGCTCATTACTGGCTTAATGCAACGAACGTCACTACGCGAAACACTCGCACATTGAAATTTTTAACCTACCTTCTTTTGCGAGGGTAGGTTTTTTTCTTGCTCAAAAGGGAATGGAGTTTCTTCATTCAACTTATTAGGCAAGAAAGCAATTTCTTTTGGCATTGTTCATACAAACATGTTTTAATATAGATGAAACGAAAGGAATGATTCATATGAAACGTACATCAGCGTTTTTCATCGGCTTACTTGCAGGTACAGCAACTGCAGCAACGGCCGTGTTATTAACGACTCCTCAATCAGGAGAACATTTACGTCGTTCAGTGAAAGAAACAGCGACAGATTTTAAAATGAAAATGGATGATTTAGCAATCCGTTTATTAGAAGTAAAAGTAGCTCTTCAACATTTAGGAGAAGAGGCAAAAACGGTTTTACCAGAGACATTCGAGTCATTAAAACAATCTGTTGAAAAATGGCAAGATTCTACAGCGCCTAATCAAGAACGACTCGAAACAGAGTTAACGTCGATCCAAAATGCGTTAGAAGATTTAGAACGTCAACTCGCTGACGCGCAAAAAAAATCGTATGAATAATAAGAAGAGCTTTTGAGTTTCCGCCGGAAGTCCTCTTTAAAAAGGGGGTCAAAATACTCAAAAGCTCTTTTTCAAATCAAATCCTTTGCAATTTTAAAAAAGCCTCTATCTCTTGCTATTAGTGCTTCTAACCCCATTTTATTCCTTCTTCTACTCTCCTTCTTTCTTCTCTTTTTTATCCTTGTAGTCCAAAATTTTCACGAAATGTTCAATTTTTCTTTTTTCTTCTTTGCTTTTCTGCTATAATATAGAAAGCATATTAAGGAAGTAGGTGTCTACATATGGCTGAACAACATTTTTCGCAGAAAGATGCCATGATTTATAGTCAACGAATTGCACAAATGGCAAAAGCTCTTTGGAAAGCTGTCGAAAAAGATTGGCAGTTATGGATTAAACCTTATAACTTGAATATTAATGAACACCACATTTTATGGATATCTTACCATTTGCAAGGTGCTACAATTTCGGATATCGCTAAATTTGGTGTTATGCACGTGTCTACCGCATTTAACTTTTC
>JASLGI010000102.1 GCA_030149685.1 Bacillaceae bacterium
ATCGAAATGGCTCCAACTGTTACAAGCCCCATAATAACAGCAGCTGCGAGCAATTCGACGAGCGTTAATCCTCTTTCGTTTTTTAACATGAACGTCACCTCCTTGCTACGTTGTAATTGTTAGCGGTACAATGAATGTCATTTTACTTCGTTGAATGTAGAGAGCGATCGACAATTGCTTCAATCGAATAATTGAGAGGCATCGCTTTAGCGGATGCTACATTTTGAGCAATCGTATTTGGATCGATAGTCGCTGATTGTAAACGGTGAATGTTTTTAATCGTCACAGTCACTTGTACGAGTGATTGATGACGTTCGTTATTTTTTGATTGTTCTGTCAAAGGAACGTCGTCAAACGTTAGTTCCCATTCATACGCATTGTTGTTAATTAAAATGTAGCAATCATTATTTTTATCGTTGTCTGTCGTACAGACACTTTTATTTTTTAGTTCTGAAAACGGAATCGGTTTTTCAAAAAAAGCGTTTGGGGTTGTCTTTGCTCGTTGTAAAATTGCTTCTGCTGCATGATAAGCGACGAGACGCTCTTCATTACGGACAGTCATATCTTTTGATTGTGAAAACAATGGATAAATAGAGGTAATGACGATTGTGAGTATGACAATCGCTGCACTTACCTCTACGAGTGAAAAGCCTTTTTCATTACCCATGTATGAATTTCACTCCTTTCTACAATAAATATCATCCTAATTAGTAGTTTCACCATCAATATATCATAGTTTTATTATTTTTAGAATGAAACATAGGATAAAAATACAATAGAAGGAGAAGGGATGGGAATATTAGTAAGAAACTCCCCATTTCCCACTGATGAAGTCTGCAAGTTGTACGAGACGTTCGTTGAGGGTGGCTGGTACTCTAGGAGCACCCCATTCCACTTTTCCGTGATGAGTCATAATAATTCGTAAGACTTTATAATTAAAGGAAAGGTCTTGGAAAGTTTGTTGCGTGAAAAGGTGGTGATAAATGTGCATCATGCCGAGGGTGACATGGCCAAAATCGCCACCAATCGGATGTAGGGCGATCGATGAAAAGCGATGATTGCGAGTCGACTCGAAATAATATTGTTCTCTCGTGGCACTCGCTTGAGGATAGTCGTATTCAAACACTTTCGCGCTATCATGTAAAATAATTGCGGTGTAGACGATTGAACGTTCCACTGTTTCTGTCGATAATCGCCGCAAAAAGTCATCGATACTCGTTAAAAAGAACGTATCTTCTTCTTCAAATGCGCGAAGTCGCTTTTCTATACGTTCCCCGTGACGATATGCGCGTCGTAATTGCCAAACAGTTTCGTTGTATCGTTGCCAGATGTGATAGAGTAAACGTTCTTTCTTTTCATCATTGGCTTCAATCAATGTATGAGCAATACGTAACACTTCGACTGTATGTAAAAGTAAACCGCCACGCTCCGCATGATGTGCGACGATATGGTCGGGAGCTGTAGCAGGTGCGATGAAAAAATCTTGTTGAATCGGTGCGAGATACTCGATGAGCCAGTCGCGATAAGGACGCTCAATTTGTTGGAGATAAAAATGAAACTCTTCTTCTAAAGAACCGTCGATCGGTTGTGGAAATAAGTCGATAGGAAATGTAATTTTCAATGGTAACTCCTCCTTTTTCCTATATACTAATAGAGTAGGATGAATCGGTAAAGGGAGAGTAACAATGACAGAAGAAAAATTGTATGCGATTTTCCCACTTCTGCGAGACATTCCTCTTATTTACGGAATGGTCGGTGGGTCGCATTTATTCGGTACAAATACAGGAACATCAGATATGGATATTCGACTCGTCCATACGTCTTCGATGCGTATGCCACGATTTTTAGAGCGTGACGGTTATGACGTATTATTGTATTCACTTGATGAGTGGAAAGAACGTATCGCTGCTCATGATGGAATCGCTTATGAAATGTTGCATGCGCCAGAATTCCTCGTTTTCATTGAAAAAGAAGAAGCAAAAGAATTAAGAAGTGAGCGAGCATCGACCGTGACGAAAGCATTCGTCGCCTCATATTACGAAATGAACGAGCGAGAGTTTGTACCATTAATGTATAAAGAGGGGCAGTTTTCGCCAAAATTCGCATCAAAAGTGATCCAACATTTACGTGTTCTTTTAACGACGCTTGAAACGGGTCAACTTCAGTTTTATCGTGATGATCGCGATGAATTGTTAGCGATGAAGCGGGGCGAATGGAAAGAAGAAGAGTTACTACGAGAGATTGCTCGCTTGAAACGAGAATATCAAACATTTATGAAAAAAGAGACGAAGTAACCGAATACGGTTCTTCGTCTCTTTGTTTTATGCGAGCGCGCGTACAATATAATCGAGAATTTTTGCAGCGACAGGTACGTCGTATGCATATAAAGAACGTGCGCCTACCGGATCTTCGATTTCATTTAATACGTAGCCACCTGTAGCCGGTAATAAAAAGTCGATACCGACATAGTCGCTTTTTAAAGTAGTCGCGAGTGTTTCTACATATTGGCGAAGTTCTTCGTCTACATCGAATCGTTCAATCGCTCCACCTAATGTGTAGTTCGATTTGAATGAATGTTTCGTTCCTTGACGATGAATCGCTCCTAAAATCTCTGTTCCTAAAACGAAGACGCGAACGTCCGATTTATTCGACTCGATATACGGTTGAGCGATCCAATCAGCATCTGGAAACTGTTCCATTGTACGTGCTACAACTTCTGGGCTTTGGCATAAATAAACTTCTCGTCCGCCGTGACCAGTCGTCGTTTTAATGACGAGTGGATAAGGGTACGTAATTGAACCGATCGATTCGATTCGTTCTGTCGGGACTGTCGGGACACCTAATTCATTCGCAAACGTCATCGTCGCAAATTTATCATTTGCTAATGTGACGACTTCTGATCGGTTAAATACGCGAATCCCTTTTTCTTCGAGTTGTTCGATCAGTGCGCCTTCACGGACACGCGCAAAAACGAAAGATGCATCATTTGGAATTTCCTCGATATTTGTGACGAGTGTTAAAGACATATTTCGCGTAGCTGCTTCTTTTTGTAAATCATCAATAAACGCTTCATTTCGTTTCGCTTCTGTTTCATCATATAATAAGTAACCGTTCATTTGTTCATCTCCTTTAAGACGTAGTCAATCATCGCATGAGCGACATTCGTTCCTGTGATTTCATAAATGTTGCGGATATGCGCAGCGGCATTTACTTCGCAAACGAGTGGACCATCCGGACCGTATAAAAGATCAACGCCGGCAAAATCGGTCCCTACTGCTCGGCTCGCTTGCCGTGCAATTGCTTCTTGTTCTTTCGTTAATGTGACGCGCGAAGCAGTGCCACCGTTCGTAATATTCGCACGAAAATCTGTCGTCGAATGCCGTTTCATTGCAGCGACTATCGTTTCTCCAACGACATTGACACGCACGTCACGTCCGTGACTCGTTTCAACATACTGTTGGAAAAGATACTCTTTGCCATGCAACTGATGAACAGCTTCAAAAAACTGTTCTCTCGTCTCGATTAAATAAACGGTCATTCCGAACGAACCGTGCGCTTCTTTTATAATAACGGGTAAACCGAGTCTTTGTAAAACGCTTTCATAAAAAGATTTTGGTAAAAAATTGCTCGCAGCATATGTTTTTGGCGCAAGGATCGTTTCAGGCATCGGAACATTTGCCTTCATCAGTGCAATCGCTTGGCGTCCTTTATGGTCACACGTAGCAATTGCTTCACTCGAATTAAATACACGAACCCCTTGTGCTTCTAATGTTTCAGCAAGTAATACGTCTTTATCTAAAAAAAAGACAAAAGTAGGAAGTGGCTCGATCGGAGATGCTGTTGAATAACGAAACGAGTCATTCGTTCGAATATCAAGTGTCACCCCGCGCGAGTTTCCGGCCTCTTGAAGAAGTCGCGCTTGGTCGAGAAATTTATCACCAGGCAAACTTCCATTGTAAATAATCCAGCCGTTCATAAAACCTCTCCTCAATTCATGATATACTTCACTTCATATTACCATAAGGAAGTGGAAGAAATGATACCAAACTGGGACAAATTTAAAACGAAATGGCAAATTGATGCAAGTACAGATATTCACCTCGGTTTAGAACGAATGCAATACGTATTAGAACAACTCGGTTATCCGGAAAAAGATGTACCGATGATCCACGTTGCTGGGACGAATGGCAAAGGTTCAACCATTGAAGTAATGAAACGTATATTAATGGAAGAAAAATATTTTGTCGGCACATTTACATCACCTGCCGTCCACACCGTCCATGATCAAGTAATGCTTGGAACGGAGCATTGGACCGATGATATGATCGACGAAGCATTTATTCAAATGAAAGAAGTAGAAGGGATTGAACGACTAACCGATTTTGAATTATTAACAGTCGCCGCTTTTTTAACATTGAAACGTGCGAAAGTTGACGTCGCATTGATCGAAGTCGGTCTTGGCGGACGAGATGATAGTACGAACGTAATTACACCGATTGCTTCTGCAATTCCGAGTATTTCACTAGACCATACCGCGGTACTCGGCGAAACAGTCGCAGAAATTGCAACGATCAAAGGGGGCATCATTAAAGAACAAGTACCCGTCATTACAGGAGTATTACCGAAACAAGCAGCAACAGTTATTGAACATATCGCAAAAGAAAAAAATGCTCCCCTCTTTCGTTTAAATGAAGAGTTTCACGTCAAAGAAGGAGTTGTTGACGGTATTGTACGAGATACGTGGCAAAAACGCGCGTTAAAAGGAGCGCATCAATTGAACAATATCGGCGTCGCGATTACGACATTACGTCAAGCAGGCATCGATTTATCAGAGGAAGCTGTGTCTCAAGGTGTTGCGAAAGCAGCGGTCGATCATCGTTTTTCTCGCGTCAGTGACTACGTATGGTTAGATGGCGCTCATAATGAAGGGGCAGCGAAAGCTTTACGAGCAGTCATTGAAGAAACATTCGGGAAAGGTGCAAAAGTAGATATTGTGATCGGGATATTAGGAAGGAAAGATATAGAAAGTGTCATTCGAGCATTGGCGCCTGTCGCTCAATCTTGGACGTATATCGATTTTTCTCATGAAGAAGCAGCAGACTTTGACACCGTCGCTGCTTTTATCGACGGTCCTTTAAATCGCATAAATATGACAAAACTACAAAAGGAGTTAAAAAATAAAACACAACCGACGATTATCACAGGCTCTCTCTATTTATTGCAGAAACTAAAGTTGCATTAAAAAGGAAATGAAGTAGTTCTAAAAACTCATACAAAAACCGACTTAACACAAACTTCTTAATAACTAGGGGAAATGAATGTAAAAAAATAGTAGATTTAGTTGGAAAGTCATACAAAACAAATAACATTTTTCGAAATGAGAGGAAAGAACTAACATTATATTTATATATCTTTGAAACACAGATAAAAGTATGAAAATACGAGAAACCCTCGTTTTTTCATACTTTTTTTAGTATTTTATGAAAGTGAAAACGAATAAAATACATCAAACTTTATTACTTAATAATAGTTTTATGCTTTTTAACGTTGATTTTTAGTAAAATATTAACTAATATGAGGATGTGTCAACAAAACGAGAAGTCATTATTTATTAAGCGAAAGCAAGGAGAGGAAAAAAGATGACGAATGATTCGAAAGAAAAGAGCCAATCGAAAGCATGCGCTGTAGTCGCTATGACAGGAGCATTGTTATTTACTGGCTCACCAACTGCTCTCGCACTTGATCAAGAACAAGAGAAAAAAGAAAAAGAACCAGAAGAACCAGGGAAAAAGACAACATTAGAACTCGCTTCTGGGGAAGAAGCATCATCATCCATTGCAAATATTCCAATACAGGGACAAAGTTATGAGGCAGTTTTAGCTGAATTGACGACTTTACATGAAGAGTGGGCACAAACGCCATTTATTTTGAAAGTGGGATCATCTGAAGTAATGATTCCGACGAGCGCGATTACATTTGATTTAGAAAACACCGCGTTAACATTCGTTCAAAATGCTCGCCACTCGTGGTATGAAGTGTGGAAGTCGGAGCCGAATTACAATGGAGAATGGCAAGTGAGTGTCGATGAAGAAGTAATCGCTGAAAAACTTGCGCCATACGCTGTTGTTGATGTCGATGCGACGATTCAGAAGATGGAAGCAGAAATTTCTGCTACTTTCACACATATCGTAGAGGCTGAGGCGAACTATGCGGAAGAATTAGAAGAAGTAATTGCAAGTACGTCGATTCCAGTCACTGTCGATGCATTAGAATTATCACGTCTCGTCGGGGAACTCAATGGCGAAATTGAATTGCAACCGAATGAAGAATTTTCACTTTTAGATAGTCTTATGAATGACTATGACGACGAAACATTAAGCTTCTTAGCATCAGCAGTACATAGTGTTGCCTTACATACGAATTATGAAGTGCGAGAACGACATGCACACTTTGAACAGTTCGGTCCCTACGACTTAGCGTTTGAGGCGATGATCGATCAAAGTGTGAAAAAAGATTTCAAAATGGCCAACCCGAACATCGTGCCGGGGACATTCAATGTAAAAGTGGAAAATGAACAACTCATCGTAGAACTGCATTCATTACCACTCGGAGTAGAAGTAGAAGTGTACCGTGGAAACGAACAAAAAATTGAGCCACGTACGATTTACCATTATTCCGATGAATTAGCCCCTCATCAAACGATCGTTGAGTCGGCTGGAGCAGAAGGAGCATCGTTCGAACTTTATCGAAAAGTATCGTATAAACATTCAGCACGTGAAGATATTCAACAGTTATCTAGTATGACGTATACACCGAAAAATCATGTCGTAACAGTTTCAACGAAAGAAGCTGCAACTCCGACAACGACAAGTAATACATCAACGACAACGGATACGACGACTGAACAAACGGTCGGAGAAGTCGATTTAGATCGTGTGCTCGAAGGTCTTGAAGGAAAAGATTTATCCGATGCATCGGTAAAACAAGCGCTAAAAGATGCGTTACAAAAAGAATTAGAACGTGCAGCTGCAGAAGGTAAACAAGTCGTTTCAGATAAAGTGACAGAAAAAGAAACGAATAAACGTCCTGATTTTGCTCCACCAGCACCAGCTCCACAAGTAGATGACATGATTTTTGACGAACATGAAGGGCCGGATTCACTCGGAGGACAATACGATAAAGCAGGGAACAAAATTAATTAATACGTATTATTTTTAAAAAGGACGGATGTTGAATGGAACGGAAACGAATCGGCGATTTGCTCGTAGAAGCAGGTTTATTAACAGAAGGCGAGTTGCAGGCAGCTTTAAGTGAAAAAGCTCCTGGAGAAAAAATCGGGAAATACCTCGTCCGTATAGGAAAGTTAACAGAACAGCAAATTGTCAGTGCTCTTGAAGTTCAATTAAATATACCTCAAGTGCATTTGAACCAATTGACGATTGATGAAGATGTCATGCGCATTGTTCCGAAAGAGCTTGCGAAAAGTTCGAATGTCATGCCGATTCATAAAGATCGCAACCAACTGTATGTTGCGATGAGCGACCCGATGAACTACTTCACGATTGAAGAGTTACGGCTCGCAACAGGCCTTCAAATTATTCCACGATTAGCAACAGAAACAGACATTGAAAAGTCTGTCATGAAACATTATGAGTTGCGAGAATCGATGGAAGCGGCGATGACTGATATTGAAGCGGAACAATTAACGCATATCGATATGAATGTAACAGAAGAAGAGGAAGAAACACCGGTGATTCGTCTCGTGAACCAAATATTAGCCGATGCGATTACTCAAGGGGCTTCTGACATTCACTTTGATTCACAAGAGCACGATTTCCGCATCCGTTATCGTGTAGATGGCGTTTTACGTACAGAACGTGTCCTTCCAAAAAACATGCAAAACGTATTGATCGCTCGTGTGAAAATTATGGCGAAACTGAACATTACAGAAAGCCGTATTCCTCAAGATGGCCGTATTAAAACGGTCGTCGATCAAAAACCTGTTGACTTACGTGTTTCTACGTTACCGACTGTTCATGGCGAAAAAGTCGTTATGCGTATTTTAGACATGGGGTCGTCGATGAACTCTATTGAAAAGCTCGGAATGAGTGACGTTCATTTAGAGCGTTTCAAAAAAATGATTCAAGCGCCCAATGGTATCGTACTCGTTACCGGTCCGACGGGATCAGGGAAATCTTCTACTTTGTATGCGGCACTTAACACATTGAATACCGATCAAGTAAACATTATTACAGTAGAAGACCCGGTGGAGTTTCGTTTAGAAGGAGCGAACCAAATTCAAGTAAAAGAAGAAGTTGGTTTAACGTTCGCAGCGGGACTTCGTTCGATCTTACGTCAAGACCCGGATATCGTCATGATCGGAGAAATTCGAGATTTAGAAACAGCAGAAATTGCCGTTCGAACGTCTCTTACAGGTCACTTAGTATTAAGTACGCTCCATACGAACAGTGCGGTTGAATCAGTCACTCGTTTGAAAGATATGGGGATTGAACCGTTTTTAATCGCTTCAGCTGTTAACGGTGTAGTCGCTCAACGACTCGTTCGTCGAGTTTGTCGAGATTGTCTAGAGCCAGTAGAAGTGACAGAAGCGAATCGACTAGTCTTCGAACAATACGGATTAATTCCAGGCCGCGTCATGAAAGGAAGAGGTTGTCCTTCATGTAATGAAACAGGCTATCGAGGACGAGTGGCGGTACACGAAGTATTGCCGATTACCGAAAAGATTCGCGAAATTATTATGACGACGATGAGTATTCGAGAGATTCAAGAAGAAATGAAGCGAACGAATATTTTCACGATGTATGAAGACGGGATCGAAAAAGTGAACGCAGGACTTACATCATTAGAAGAAGTGTTACGAGTGACGACTTTAGAATAGGAGGAATAGTCGTGGATAAAGAACAACTACATGAGATTTTAGAAACGGCAGAAGAAACTGGTGTATCAGACATTCATTTTTCTGTCGATTTACCGCCTATTTTCCGAATTGACGGTGAAATTACGCCACAAGATGAATACCCTGATTTACTTGAAAAAGATTTACACGATATCGTGTCGATCATTTTATCGGAAGAAGAACAACAACATTTAAATACACAAGGTGAGGCAGACTTAGCGTATGAAGTCGAAAATGTCGGTCGTTACCGTGTGAACGCTTATAGTCAAAAAGGACGTTACTCACTCGCTTTACGTAGTATCCCGACCATTGTTCCGACGATTGACGACTTAGGGATGAATGACTCCGTGAAACATTTAGCAGAACAACGTCAAGGACTTATTTTAGTAACAGGTCCAACAGGTTCGGGTAAATCGACGACATTAGCAGCGATGATTCGTCACGTGAACGAAACATTCCCTAAACATATCGTCACTTTAGAAGATCCGATTGAGTACGTGCACGACCACGAACGCTCAATCATTCACCAACGTGAAATTCACTCCGATACGGAGTCGTTCGCAACCGGACTTCGTGCAGCACTTCGTCAAGACCCGGATATCGTTCTCGTCGGTGAGTTACGTGACTTAGAGACGATTCAAATTGCGATTACCGCAGCGGAAACAGGTCACTTAGTATTCGCAACATTACATACGACGACAGCTGCATCGACGATCAACCGTATTATCGACGTGTTCCCACCGGAACAACAAAGTCAAATACGTCAACAACTTGCAGCGACAATTAAAGGTGTTATCGCACAACGCTTATTACGTAAAATAGGCGGAGGACGAGTCGCAGCGACAGAAATACTC
>JASLGI010000158.1 GCA_030149685.1 Bacillaceae bacterium
ACTTGTCCTTGCAAGTTCGCAACGATAATTTGATCCATCACTTCACGCTCATCTTTTTTATCCCCGTTCATCACGAGAGAAAATAAATACGTGCCATCTTCTTCTTCTGTAAAGTTAAAGCGCTCTAAAAACTGCTCAAAGAATGATAAATCAATCGATGTATTCACATTCCCTTTACTTAATAACTCGAGCGTCTCTGGTGGTAAATTGTTATGTTCCCACGCTGTTTCATTGTTACGCACGTAAGCGCCGTCTTCAGTAATGTAACTTTCTTCTTTCACTGCTTCATCTTCACCGAGACCACTATCAATTTCAAACACCATATGCATCCCGAAAGGTTGACGTACTAATGACACTTCAGAACCTGTACGCATTTGCATATCTTCTCGTGCTCCTTCTTCTTTAATGAGCTGATCGATGAAAATATTCGTGTGTACACTTTCAAGTTTCTCTGTATTCTCCATTACTTTGTGGTAAACTTCGCCTTTTTCGCCGAGGTCTACTTCTTTGTTACAAGCGGCAAGACCGATCGTTAATACGACTACCGCTGCTGCTAATATCCACTTTTTCATAGTCACCGTTCCTTTACTTATCAATACTGTTATCGTAACGTGTCTTCTTTCATTTGACGAGCATTATACTCATTCATTTTCATTGTAACAAATTATCGTTCTTTCGGTTTAATCATTCTCACAGATGGGAAGAGATAACTATCCCACCCCTTTCACCTGAAGTTTCGGTGAAATGAAAAGCGAGATGCCTCGAGCATCTCGCTTTTTTCTATTAAATAACGTATTGCTCGTATTTATCACGCATTTGAATCGGTAATTCTACGAGCATTTTCGTTCCGTCTTCTTCATATTCAGTCGATAAAACATTTGCTTCTTCATTAAATAAAGAAACGATACTTCCTTGATCGTACGGGATGAGAAACTCTGTACGAACGTAGTCTTTAAAAATATGTTCATACACAGCGTCAACGAGCAAATCGAGCCCTTCACCGTTTTTAGCTGAAATCCATAAGCGATCGTCTTTTCGTAAAGGGTACGGCATTTCTGTACGGTCTGCTTTGTTGTAAATATACAATGTCGGAATATCCGTCACACCGACTTCTTTCAACGTTTCATTCGTCACTTCCATCATGTAGCGATACTCTGGGTGAGAAACGTCGACTACGTGAAGCAGTAAGTCTGCATGCCGCGCTTCTTCTAATGTCGAACGGAACGCTTTTACTAAATGGTGAGGCAACTTCGATACGAAACCGACCGTATCTGTCAAAATAAACTCTTTATTATCTTCGAGCTCTACTCGACGGACAGACGTATCGAGCGTAGCGAATAACATGTTTTTCTCGAACACTTCTTTCGCTTCTTCCTCATAAAATGCACGAAGTAACCCGTTCATCACCGTCGACTTTCCTGCGTTCGTATATCCGACGAGAGAAACGACAGGTAAACCACTGCGTAAACGACGCTTCCTTTGTGTTGAGCGAATATCTTCTGCATGACGCAACTCACGATGGAGTTTTGCGATCTGATCTTCGATTTGACGGCGGTCAAGTTCGAGCTTCGTCTCACCCGCTCCTTTGTTTTTAAAACCGCCTCCTGTTCCTCCCCCTTGTCGACTGAGAGAATCTCGTAAACCGACGAGGCGTGGAAGCATGTACTGTAATTGCGCCAGATCGACTTGCATCCGTGCTTCGTGTGTACGTGCACGACGAGCAAAAATATCTAAAATTAACATCGTCCGGTCGACGATTTTACAATCGAGTTCATACTCTAAATTTCGAATTTGTGTCGGGGATAACTCATCATTTAAAATAACGAGATTCGCATCGAAAAAATTGTACGCACTTTTAATTTCACTTACTTTTCCTTTCCCGACATATGTCGACGGGTGGGCGTGTTCTAACTTTTGCGTCACCTCACCGACGACTTCTACTCCTAATGCCTCTGCTAACAATTGAAGCTCTTCCATCTCATAGGCAAACTGTGGATGATTTGCTTCTTCTACTCCTACTAAAATCGCGCGTTCTTTCAATGTACTCATCCAAAACGCCTCCTTTTCTACTATTATTATACCACACGTCCTTCTTTTCACTCTTTTTAAGCAATGAAAAAGGCATACTTCAAAAAAGTATGCCTTCTCCTTATGAAACGTCTTCTTTTTCTGCCACATGCATTTGCGTGACTTGTCCACGTCCATCTTTAAACACGAGGTGTTCACGTGTTAATTTCGTCGGTGAATCAACACCTGCTGCCGCTGCGATACGGAATAATCCTTCACGCATCGTTAATACGTAGTTCGTGACACGATATTTTTTCTCATCGACGACGAGTCCTTTTTGGAGACGTTTATCTGTCGTCGCTACCCCTGCCGGACAATCATTCGTATGGCAACGGTGCGCCATAATACAACCGACAGAAATCATGAATGCTCGTGCACTTTGCGCTAAATCTGCTCCGAGTGCCATCGCAACCGCTACCGCATCAGGTGTCGTTAATTTACCAGATGCAATAATTTTCACACGATCACGCACACCGTATTTACGCAACGCATCGTCTAAAATAGGAAGTGCTGAATAAAGAGGTAACCCTAAACGGTCCGCTAAGTCTTGATACGTCGCTCCTGAACCACCTTCTCCTCCATCGAGTGAGATAAAGTCTGGTCCACGACCTGAATCACGCATAAACTTCGCTAACTCTTCCGCATCTTGCTGACTACCGATGACGATTTTAATACCGACTGGCTTTTCCGCATTGTCACGGATCGTATCAATGAAATCGAATAATGACGGATAGTCGTGAAACTCTTTAAAACGGTTCGGGCTATTGATCGTCGTATACGGACGAACGCCTCGAATCTCTGCAATTTCTTCTGTTACTTTCTCAGCTTCTACGTGACCTCCACGCATTTTTGAACCTTGAGCAATTTTAATTTCAAACGCTTTAATATTCGGATGAGCAGCTTTTTCTTTCAATGCTTCTACACTGAATTCGCCATCTTCTGTACGGTATCCGTAAAGACCTGAACCGATCTGAGCGATTAAATCCGCACCACCTTCTAAGTGATACGAAGAAACGCCCCCTTCTCCCGTATTCATCCAAGAACCTTTCACTTTCCCAATACCTTTTGACAATGCACGGATCGCATTTTCCCCAAGCGCTCCGTAACTCATTGCCGATTGACCAACAAACCCACGGACACGGAACGGATATTTACAGTTTGGTCCTAAAACGACCGCATCTTCTTCTGGAAGTAACCATTGATTTGCTTCTACTTCCTCACGGTGTTCTTTACGTGAGAATAAATTATCCTCATCAATGACATAACGCATCGTCGGAACTGTCTTCGAGTTATCGACACGCATTTCTTCATTGTTTTTCGTAAACATTGCATTTCGTAAATAATACCCTGGTAACGTAAAATCTTTTTTCGAACCGAAACCGATCACATTGCTTAAATATTTTGCTGGCATAACAATGTGTAAATATTGCTGGCGGCTAAATGGCTCGTTTTCATTATCGCCATCGAATAAATATTGACGAAGCTCTGGCCCTGTATGCTCAAGCATGTAACGCATACGTCCAAGCACAGGGAAGTTACGCATAATGGCGTGTTGATTTTGACGACGGTCATATACGTATAAATAAATGAACGTCGCTCCAGGAATAATGATTAAAATTAAAATTAAAATCATTGCCCAAACTGAAAGTCCTTGTAACCAAGTCAATGTGTGCACCCTCTTTTCCAATATTTCCTGCTAGTTTGTCTAATAGTTGTCAAATGTACCCGTTTTCATGTATTGTGGACGTGTAAAAGACAAACGATAGTAGGAGGTTTTCTCATGATTGATTTATTAATGTCTCATACGAGCGTACGTAAATATAAAGACGTACCTATTCCGAAAGAAACAGTGGAAGAACTCGTAAAAGCTGGACAACATGCAGCAAGTTCGCACTTCGTTCAGTCCTATTCTATTATTTATGTCACGGACGAAAAAAAGAAAGAACAACTCGCTGAACTGTCTAAAAACCCACGTCAAATTCTCGGCGCTGGTGCCGTCCTTTTATTCTGTTCAGACTATCGCCGCTTAGAAAAAGCTGCAGCGATGCATGATACGACGATTGACTTCGGCTATGCTGAAAATACACTCGTCGGTGCGATCGACGTCGCGCTATGCGCACAAAACGTCGCGATTGCTGCAGAATCAAAAGGATATGGTATTTGCTATATCGGCGGTGCTCGAAATGCTCCAGCAGAAATTAGCGACCTTTTTGACTTGCCAAAAGGCGTCATGCCATTATTTGCCATGACGATCGGTGTACCAGACCAAGACCATGAAGTGAAGCCTCGACTTCCTATTGACGCAGTACTTCATGAAAATGCTTATGACGAAACTCGTTACGACACACTTCTTCCTGAATACGATCAAACGATGGAAGAATACTACAATAAACGTAGCTCGAACCGTAAAATTAGTTCGTGGTCGAAACAGATGGCCGATTTCCTCGGCACGCCACAGCGTACATTCATGAAAGATGCGTTAGAGCGTCAAGGATACGACAATAAATAATGTCTTGAAACGCTTTCTCTTAAAGAGAAGGCGTTTTTTTACTTTTCTGCTTTTTTAAAGGTCTAAAGAGCTAATCACCCTTTACAAAAACATTTGTCCTTCTAAAAAAGACAGACGAAGTTTTCTGACAAATCGACGTTTTTTATCCACCCTTTGAACGTCCATTCATTATTGTCTTATCGCTTTTTACCATATCAATTTTTCACCCGTCCGTAAAGACAATAATGACATTCCTCTCTTTTTCTTACCAATAGTTCTTTTATACTAAAAAGATAAAAAAAGAAGGAATGCGAGTATACTCACATCCCTTCTTTCGTCTCTCTCTTTTTTCCTCCGTGATTTTTCTCGATAAGTTTGATCAACTTCATTGTTCTCTCACTTTCTCCTGTCGAAAAATCATTAGAGTACAATTTCTCTGTTTTTCATGCCTTCTAACTCATAAAAAACATACCTGTCTCTCTGTACATCTTCTTTATCGGAACATTTTTAAAAAAAATAAGGAATTATCATGAAGTTATAAAAAATAATTCAAATAGTTATCTTCCTTTTAAAATTGTCGCATTTAAAATCATATTAAGAAAAGCCATCATAATGGCCATCATTAATGCTGTTCCGAAACCGTCAATATGAAACGTTTCACCCATAAAACGGTTCACAAGTAATAACATTAACGCATTCACAACGAATGTAAAAAGTCCGAGCGTTAAAATGTTAAGAGGTAACGTTAAAATCTTAACGATTGGACGTACGAGTACGTTCACAATCGCCAGTAAAAAGCTTGCAACGAGCGCTGCACCAAAATCTTCGACGTGGAATGAATTAGAAAATAACCAAGCTAAAAATAAAAATAATACCGCATTTAATAATAAACTACTTAACCACCGCATCTCATTCACCTCCTCCATTCAAACGGTTGTACTTCTTCATTACTTCCCTTAATTTTCCTAAGTTAATCGCTGGAATCATTCCTTCTGGTTTCACTGAGGCCATCGACTCACCAGCTGTCATCGCATTAATGATCGCTTCTTCTGTCGCCCAAACGGCTCCTTCATATAAAGGATCACAATATTCATCATTGATCGCTCGATACGTCTGATGACTCGAAGCGACTTGTGGCACTTCTTGCTCATTTGCTGTTGAAAAAGCAAGGAAAATATCTCCTGACCCATTTCCTCCGACCGTTCCTGTTCGCGCAATACCGAGCGTTGCACGTTTCGCTAAACGGCGCAATTGGTGAGGCAAAAGAGGCGCATCTGTTGCAATGATGACGATGATCGATCCGCGATCATCTTCTTTTACGACACCTTTTGGCATCTCTTCTCCGACTGGAACACCGGCAATTTGTAGCCATGGGCGCCGACCAAAATTCGACTGAACGAATACACCGACTGTATATGTCTTTCCATCGACTGTCACGATACGACTTGACGTACCCGAGCCACCTTTAAAATCGTATGTAATCATTCCTGTGCCACCGCC
>JASLGI010000161.1 GCA_030149685.1 Bacillaceae bacterium
ATATTCTTCCCGGTACTCTCGAAATTGTGGACCAAAACAGATTGCGATCACCTCATCTTCATCGTTCCATTTTCTATTTTTGAAACAATTCACACGTAATTACTAGTTATCCCTCCTATTCCCCTCATATTATAATAACAATTGATGGAAAAATCAAAAAATAACGAACCTCTCTTTTCTTCAACGAAAGGCTCGCCAATCTGTTCATTTTCCTTCATAATTTTTTCCCATCCTCATAATAGAAAGTAGTAATGATAAGAGGTGAGAATTATGTGGGAAACATTTGTCTTTTCAGTTCCTCGTCTAGCGGAACGTTTTACCGAAGAGCGTTCCCTCGCTCGCTGGTTGTTGTATTACGAACGAGAGAAAGTGCTTAAACTAACGTTTCATGAACGACAAGGTCGCATTAGAGCTTCTTTTTTAATCGATGACGTCCCTTTCCGTTACATCGTATACGATCTTTTCAGAGAAACTGTGACCTTTTATGTTTCATCTGAATTCAGCACATATACGCCAGTAGCAGCTCGATACATTTTAAAAGAACAAAAAATTCCTTATGAAATGAACGAGATGACATTATTCGTTCGTCCTCGTCAAGACGTCGATGAGCGAAAATGAAAAAGTGTTATCGGTCAAAAAGATAGAAGATAGAAAAAACGTCTGTCTTTCGTCATGAAGTCTTCGAACAAAGATTGAAATCTTTCAATAAATTGTTTAAAGTAGAGGGAGGGTTACTTTCGTTAATATATTGTTCAAGGAAACTTGAGGAAGAAAGGGATTGTCGGTATGGTATTTAATTATAAGTTTTGGAAGTTCTTCCCGCGCCCGGCACTTCTTGGACGACAAATGAGGCAAGCAGAACCGCGCCGCATGACATTGCAAATGACCGGTTTATTTTTATTTGCGATTGCTTTATTTGTCTTCCGAGATGTGTGGGGGATAGGGACAGAAAGTTTCACATCGCTCATCGTAACCGAAGGAGTAGCGACATTTAGTTTAGCTCGTCTTCTCCACTTAGTAGGAGTTACGCTCGGAGCGCTTTTATACGTATGGTTTTTAGTTTATGGGATGGCATTTTTATTAAGCGCATTTACGAATATTTCGTATAAAGCATGGAAACCTGTGCAACTTGGCGTTACCGCTTTATTTTTATTCGCACTCTTGATCGACACAGCGTTTCAAGTATTTACAGGAACGTCAACGGTTGCATCTGTCTTTTCATTCGGACCATTAGCATGGACGTATTTAGAAAATGAGTTTTTAATTTTGTTATTGAATCAATTATCGATTCCATTATTTTTAGCGATTTTCATGCAGTACCAATTTGCACGTCATTATGAAGAGGAAAATCAGACACGCACATTGTTCGTCGTCATGACTGTTTATTTATTCCTCATTTTAATCGCTGCAGCATTCGGTATGATTCCGTTTGATAAACTTGCAACATTCGTCTTAGGAGGTGGGGCATCATGAGAAAGTGGAATATCCTCATTGCGCTTCTCGTTGTAGCAGCTCTTGCAGGAAATAGTTACTTACTATTTAGTGAGAAAAGCAAAGTCCCAAAAGTTGCACTCATCGATTCGTATCAAGTATTAAAAGAAAAAGATTACAAAGAGCATTTGAAAAAAGATGCATTCGTCGTTCCACAAGAGACGATTACCATTTACTTATCTTCAGAAGATATCGCCGATCAATGGCTCATTCGTGAAGGAGATACAGTAGAAGCAGGCGAAGAACTCGTCTTACTTCAAACAGAACGACTCGAAGGACAAGTCGATGCATGGTCGGCAGAGCGTGATGCGTTAAGTCGTCAACGTGAAACAGTCCTCAGCACGATCGATACACTCGTCACTGAACGAGATCGCGTCGAGTCAGAAGGAACGAAAGAAGATAGCGATACACATTCGATTCCTGTCGGTGAAGATGGCAATGTCGAATTGAATGTCAATATGGCTGTCGGTGTAGAACAGAGCGGTTCATTTGCTCAAGCGATCGCTGAAGCAGAGCGAGATCTCGCAGCAATTGAACGTCAATTAACAGTGCTTGAGTTCCAAATTGAACAAAGTTACGTTCGTCCGGCGATCATTAGCCCGGTAGAAGGAGTCGTCGCTTCCGTGGACAAAAAGTCAACACGTCCGACGATTGAGTTGTATAGTAGTGAATCGCAAGTAGCAACATTCGTTCCGCACGAAGAATGGGAAAAAATTAAACAAGGCGACGCAGCAACAGTCGTTGAAAACCCATTAGATGAAAAGTTAGAAGGTACGGTTGATCGCGTATCACAAATTCCAGCAGAAAAAGCGGAAAAAAATCGTTGGGTAGAAGCATATGAAGCGTATGAAGAAACGCGCTCGAAAAACCCCCTCGATTTATATGAAATTCGCGTCGACGTACTCGATGACTTTAAGAGCGCTCCATTCGGTACGAGAGTGGACCTCGACATTTTAGTCAATGAAGTGACAAATGCGGTAGCGATTCCGAAAGATTGGTTGAAGATGTCTTCAAGAGAAACAGGCGAAGTGTACCGTTTAACGAATGACGGTGAAGTCGAAGCGCTTGAAGTTGAAGCACCATTTGCATTAAAAGATCGTCAAATTATTACAGACGGTGTTTATATGCAAGATGTCATCGTGCATCATAAAGATTCAAAAGTATTAGAAGAAGCAGATGACTACGTATTACGTTCTCCATGGCATTGGCCAAGTTGGAAAACGTGGAAGTCCCTC
>JASLGI010000178.1 GCA_030149685.1 Bacillaceae bacterium
ACCAAACATCAATAATATCTCCTGCTAAAAAATCACCATGAATAGAATCAATACCTACAGGAAGTAAACTGCTCCCTTCTTCAAGAAGTGCCTGTTTCGCCCCTTCATCAATTATTAAAGAACCTTCTGTTTCTGCATGTAGGGCAATCCACTGTCTACGCATCGTTAATGGATCTTCTGCTGTTTGTTCAATATACGTTCCTTCTCCTTCTCCTCGAAGAATGTGTAAAAACTTCTCTTCACCACGTCCATTACCGATAAATACTTCGACACCGAGCTTTTGAGCTGTTTGCGCGGCAGCGAGTTTCGACGTCATACCACCTGTACCGACACTTGATCCTTTATCATCTGCCATATCGAAATAATCGTCTGTAATTTCTCCAAGACGCTCGATTCGCTTTGCTTCTGGATTCGTTCGAGGATTCGCTGTATAAATACCGTCAATATCAGTCATCATCCAAAGCGCATCTGCATGAATGAATCCGGCAACGAGTGCTGACAACATATCATTATCTCCGAAAGTTAATTCATCAATTGCGACTGTATCGTTTTCATTAATAATTGGAATGAGCCCACGATCGAGTAACTCCGTCAATGTAGAAAAGGCATTACGGAAACGTTTTTGACTTTTAAAATCACCACGTGTCAGCAATACTTGAGCGGGCAAATAGTGATAATGACTGAACATTTCGATATATGTGCGAATAAGTAAACTTTGACCGACTGCTGCTGCTGCTTGCTTTCCTTTCGTCGTAATCGGGCGCGTCGGATAGCCAAGCTTTGGAAAACCTGCCGCGACAGCACCGCTTGATACGAGAATAATTTGATGCCCTTCTTTTTTTAATGCACTAATCGCTGCGACATGTTCGCTCATTTTAAAGTGATCGATCGTACCGTCTTCACGTGTTAACGAACTACTTCCAATTTTAATAACGATTAACTGTTTTTTCATAAGCTCTCCTCTTTCTCCTCGTTCGTATACAGACTTTCTCCTTTTACTAGATGAAAGGATTAAAAATGGGATACAAAAAGACCCTTCTGTCCTTTTTGAGGACGGAAGAGCCTTCCGCGGTACCACCACAATTAAGTGTTATTCACACTTCACTTTCTTTCGTAACGTGAAAGAGACGCTAGCGTACTAGATGCTCATCGAATAGGAACAAATAGATGTACCTCGTAGAACTTTCAGCCGATGATTCTACTCTCTGAATCGGTACTTTGTCTAAATGGGTTCGAGTCAACGCATACGAACAATCTTTACAAATATCGTACCCGAAACGAAAAAATTGTCAAGCATTTTCATTTATGCACGTGCGAGCATTCGATCCAATGCATCGATTGCCTCTTTCGCGGTCTGCTTATCGACAACGATTTGGTTTTGAGGCGTACCTTCAACAATACTTTCTAAACTCCATAAAAGATGTGGCAAATCGATCCGGTTCATCGTTGCACATGGACACATGAATGGATTGAGTGAAACGATCTTTTTATCTGGATGTGTGTTGATGAGTCGCTGAACTAAGTTCATTTCAGTCCCAATCGCCCATTCACTTCCTGCAGGTGCTCGTTCGATTGTCTCGATAATTTTTCGAGTCGAACCATCTTCATCTGCAAGTTTCACAACTTCATGCGGACACTCTGGATGAACGATAATTTTCATCTCTGGATACATTTTCTGAACGTTTTCGACGTTTTGAACGGTAAAGTTTTCGTGGACCGAACAATGCCCTTTCCATAAAATAATGCGCACATTTTGTAAATCTCCATCGTATTCAAATCGATCATTGATCGGGTCCCATACGGCCATTTCATCTAAAGCAATGCCTAAGTCCGCTGCGGTATTTCTCCCTAAATGTTGATCGGGTAAAAATAAAATACGCTCTTTCTGTGTCAGCGCCCATTTCACCATCTCATGCGCATTCGAACTCGTCACTGTCGCTCCACCATGTCGACCGACGAATGCTTTGATCGCTGCCGTTGAGTTTACATAAGTAAGTGGAATGATCGTATCTCCAAACTCCTCCATTAAATGTTCCCATGCGCGTTCTGTTTGATCGATATCGGCCATATCTGCCATCGAACAACCTGCACGCATATCCGGTAAATAGACCGCTTGATTGTCAGTTGTTAAAATGTCTGCTGTCTCAGCCATAAAGTGAACGCCACAAAAGACGATATGTTCCGCTTGATCATTCGCTGCACAAAGTTGAGCAAGCTGTAACGAATCACCGCTTACATCAGCAAATTGAATGACTTCATCTTTTTGATAATGATGCCCTGGAATAAACAACTTCTCTCCTAATTGCTCTTTAATTTCGCGCACACGCGCTTCCATTTCTTCTTTCGTCATTTGCTTATACTTTTCAGGTAAAGCACTCCCTACATCTTGTGTGAACTGATCAATTAACGTCATCATTCTCTCTCCTTATTTATTCATCATTTGTGCACTAATATCAAACGCACGGACCGAATGTGTTAGCGCTCCGACCGAAATATAATCGACCCCTGTTTGCGCATATGCCGCGACATTCGATAATTGAATCATGCCACTTGCCTCTGTCGCAATGCTCGATGGAACGTCGTGGATCCACGCGGTAATCTCTTCAGGCGTTCGGTTGTCAAACATAATAATGTCAGCTCCTGCACGCACTGCTTCATCCATCGCTTCTTTCGTTTCAATTTCTACTTCAATCGGTGTCGTATGACCGACTGCTTGGCGCGCTTTCTCTACTGCTTTTGTAATCGAACCACAAAAGGCAATATGATTATCTTTCAACATTACTGCATCAAATAATCCGAAGCGATGATTTTTACCTCCTCCTTGACGCACCGCATATTTATCAAACATACGTAAACCTGGTGCTGTTTTTCGCGTATCAGTAATTGCTGCACGCGTACCTTCTACTGCTTTCACATACTCGTTTGTAAGTGTCGCAATCCCACTCATTCGTTGAACAAGGTTTAAAATGACACGCTCTCCACTAAGTAACACATGAATAGGTGCTTCAATCAGTGCAAGTGTGTCCCCTTCTTTTACAGCTTCTCCTTCTTTTTTTTGAAGTCGAACTTTCGATGTCGCATCTAACAATTGAAACCCTTCTTGAATCACAGGTCCCCCACAATAGATACCATTTTCTTTGGCAATCAACGCTACTTTCCCGAGCATGTCTTTTGGAAAAATTGACGTTGCAGATACGTCACGACTTCCCATATCTTCAATGAAGAACTGTTTTAATCGTTCTTGCATGAGTATTCGGTTCATAAAAATCTCCTTTCGAGCAATCGAAATATAAGTCAGTATACACTACTGTCTTGACACTTATCTTTACATATTTCTTTAAATATGACAAGCTGTTCGTATCATCCTTTTAGAAAAGAGGTAAAATTATGCACTATTTCGACTTTGCAGCAACGACTGCTATTTCAAAAGAAGCGTTAGATTTGTACAATTACGTTGCGACAAACATCCCTGGAAATGCTAACAGCTTACACGCAAAAGGAGATCTCGCTAATCGATGGTTACAAACAAGCGCGAGTAAACTGGCTGCCTTATTGCACGTGCGTCCTGAACAACTCGTCTTTACGAGCGGAGGAACAGAAGCGAATGAAGTTGCCATAGAAACTGCATTACGTGCTCATCCCGGAAAAAAGATACTTATTAGTGGCGGAGAACATGCTTCGATTCATCACTTTGTCCATGAATGGGAAATGTTCGGTTACACGGTCGAAACGATTCCATTTACAGAAGAAGGCGTCATCGATTTATCAGTTCTTCAAAAGAAATTGTCAAAAGACGTCGCACTTGTCGCTTTACAACATGTCAATCATGAAATTGGCACACGTCAACCGATCGAGCGAGTCGCTCAATTGCTTACAGGCTCTTCAACGAAGCTCCATGTCGATTGCGTACAATCTTTCGGAAAAATGGATCTACGTGCTGTAACTGCTATCGCTTCGAGTATTAGTCTGTCAAGCCATAAAATACACGGTCCTAACGGAGTCGGTGTCACTTGGCTCAAAGAAAAAAGAGGGCTTCCTTACAATTTTTCGAGCCGAACGAAAGATGTGCCAAGTATTGCAAGCTTTGTCGGTGCGAGTGAAATCGCTGAAAAGAAGAGGACACATGTTGCCAATCATTTACAATTGATGCGACAAACTTTTATCGACCAACTACTCGAAACGGAACTACCTGTCATCATTTACGGAAAAGAAGAAACTGCTCCGACGGGAATCGTTGGGTTCGGTATTCAACAGATCGAAGGAGAATGGCTCATGCATGAACTTTCTCGAGAAGGGTTTTACATTTCGACAGGAAGTGCCTGTTACGTCGGAATGACCGATGCAGCGATGACGATGCAAGCACTCGGGGTAGAGGATGAGCGTGCGCGAGAATTTTGCCGCGTTTCTTTCGGCGAATCGACGACTACTGAAGGGATTGATGCTCTTATCTCTTCTATTGAAATTATCGCAAAACGCCTTTACACTTAACGATAGAAGGAGGGAGCGTATGACGAAAAAATTACTCGGAAACGAACGAAGAAAATGGCTCATCGAACAGTTACAGTTAGCAGAAGAACCAATCGCAGGACGTGCACTCGGAGACTTAGCAAATGTCATCCGACAAGTCATTGTCTGATATGTCACTTTATTTAAAGCACAATGTCATCCGATCATTGCTACGAGCAGAGGATATGTCTATG
>JASLGI010000251.1 GCA_030149685.1 Bacillaceae bacterium
AGCGGAAAGTCTGCGACGACATTCGGTGCTTACGACAATATTACACGGGCAGAGATGGCACGCTGGTTGCGCGTTACTTTTAATTTTGAGCCGGTGTCGATCACTTTACCGTTTACCGATGTGAACGAACGATTTTATGAAGATGTCGCTGTCATGTATGACCGAAACATTACGTTAGGGAAAAGTCCGACGAAATTTGGAGCTTCAGATTCATTGACTCGTGGCGAGTTTGCTTTGTTTTTACATCGAGCAGCAGGCGAAAATAATGTGTGGCCAGCACCCGAAGTTGAGAACATTTCTTAACTGAGCGCTTGAAGTGGAATTTCTCTACTGTTTATGCTATTATTAAAAGTGTAAGAAGGCCTTGTTTTTTAAATATACAGTAGAGAAAAAGAGTTTCAGCGACATGCCATGAGGTCCCTGAAATTCTTTTTCTTTTTTTGTTTGTTTACATTTTTTAGTATATAAGGAATTTTTGAGAGGAGAATAAGAAATGAAGCGTCGTTTTTTCATTTTTTTGCTTAGTATCGGCTTCATTGTGAGTGTTGTCACTCCTGCACGAGCAGGAATGATCTCCAACGGAGTGTATCACGAAGCAAAATCACAAGGTGGACATCATATTCAAGAGATGTCGATCAACTTGACGAAAGAGCATACGACGGTCGATGCGATTTTTCCACAGCCGATTCAATCGCTCCGTCCTGTCAGTCAATTAGCAAGTAATGCATCAAAACCAGGATATCGTGTCGTCGGAGCTATCAATGCTTCGTTTTTTCACTTTAATAGTAAATTACCGAGCTATTTGCTCGCTCGTGACGGAGTGATTCAACATTTAGGTGCAGTTTCTTCGAAATCGAATGACTTCATGTATCGACCTGCAGCTTTCGGTATGTTAGAAAATAACCGCGCACAAATTGCGCCGTTTCACTTAACGCCACAAATTACAGCGGGCGGAAAAACGGCACAAGCGCATTCTTTTAACCGAGAGCGTCAAAATGACGAAATGATTTTATATACGTCGAGTTGGGCATACGACCGGACACGAACGAATGCGACCGGTTTAGAAGTCGTCGTAGAAACACCGAAAAATGTCGAGCAACAAATCGCTTTCGGTGAAAAAGTGACTGGTAAAGTTGTCGGCATTCGTCCGCATGGCCAATATACGAGTGCACTCATTCCGAAAAACGGACGAGGTTTCGTCGTATCGGCACATGGAAAAGCAGTCGATGGCATTCGTCATTTGAAAAAAGGAGATACGGTCGATTTATCGTATCGTATTGATACGAACTGGCAAAACGCACGGTTCATGCTCGCATCTGGTCCACTTCTCGTGCAAAACGGAAAAGTGAATATGACGATCGATCATAACAGTCCGCGAGCACGTCAAGTGACAGACCGAACAGCAGTTGTGACGAATAAAGACGGCACTCAAGTGAAGTTTGTTACAGTCGGGCGCCAAAACGGCGGAAAAGGGATGACGCTTCAACAGTTCGCCCGTTACTTGCAACGAAATGGCGCGTATCAAGCGTTAAACTTAGACGGTGGGGGCTCGACGACGATGGTTCATCGTCCCGTCGGTGAAGTGTTACCCGTTGCTTCTAGTCGAAAAGGTGGCGAGCGAAGTGTTCACGGCATTTTAGCTGCGATCAGTACCGCACCATACGGAGAAGCGATCGATGTAAACATTTCACAAGCTGAAAAAGGAATCGTGGCGATCGGTTCATCTGTCGGTTATCAAGTGAATTATGCGCTCGACCGTTTCTACAACGTCTTACCGCTCCATCAAAATGAAGTGAAAGCAATCTATGCTACAGGTGATGTCGGAATTGTAGAAGACGGGAAGTTTACAGCGACGAAAGAAGGGCGCGGAACTGTTGTCGTTGAATACCGCGGTAAACGAGTAAGTGTTCCTGTTCAAACGATCGCTCCGAAAGAGATGATCGTCTCACCTGAACGTATCCGTGTAGCACCGGGACAATCTGTTCAACTGTCCGGTCGCGTGAAAGCACCGAATAATGAACATGTCATCTTTAACAATGCACGCGTTTCGTTTGAAGTACCTTCTTCACTCGGTACGTTAAAAGATAATACATTTACCGCAGGAAACGAAGAAGGAGAAGGCGTCATTCGCGCACGAATTGGCCATTTAACGAAGTCGATTCCTGTCGTCATTTCGCGTGACCCTGTACGTGTCGGTTCTTTCGAGTCAACGAACGGACTAAAAGCTCGAAGCGCTCGTGGCACAGCTTCCATTCAACGAGAGCCGCGCATTACCGCATACGATAAAAACCATTCGTTACGTGTCAATTATACGTTTGACAAGTCGAATGAAACGAGCGCCGCTTACGTCGATTGGGAACGACCATTTACGTTTACTGGCGCACCTGAAGCGATCGGTGTTGCTGTTTATAACAACGGACGCGGTCATTGGGTACGCGCTCAATTAAAAGATGCGAACGGAAAAGCATTTACAGTGAACTTTAACCGAGCAGGTGATGCTTGGTACGGTTGGAAACGACTCCAAGCAAATATTCCGACAAACGTTCGACACCCGATTACGATTGAGTCGCTCTATTTTGCAGAAACAGACGCATCGAAAAAAGGAAAAGGATTCCTCTTATTCGATGAACTTACAGCGTATTACGATAAAGACGTTGCCCTTACTCCAAACTTCAGTGAAAAAGATGCAACGATGACGGTCGACGGTGATAAAACATTTACTGTCACGTTCACTCAACCGATGAATGACACCGTTGAAAAAACACCTTACACGTATATTGAAAACGACAAAGGCGAACGAATCGATGTACAAATCGAACGAAAAGATAATCGTACGATTCTCGTTACACCTTCTTCTTACTTAGACGAAGGCACGTACCGCCTCACAGTGACACACTTCGTCCAAAACGCACAGAACCGCGCAATGAACGATGATCACACATTGTTTTTTAATGTGCGGTAATTATGAACAAACAAAACGCGTAGTTGAAGAAAACTTCAACTACGCGTTTTTTATTCATTAGTTTAAAATGTTGAGGTCGCTTGCGCGTACCCATCCACGGCCTGGTCCTGAGTCTTTGTCTGAAATGATTTGGTACCAGCCGTTTTGCTCTGCTGTGATGACGACAGGGTAGCCGAGGTTGCCGCTTGCGCCGCGGTCACGTGCTTTATATTTGTACAATACTTTGCTTGATGCTGATGGTTCTGTATAGACGTTGATCTCACGTGAGTGTGCTGTGACGCCGAGTGTATTCTCTTGGTAGTCACGGCCACCGAGTGCTTGGTCCGCACGGTACATATGCGCTGCGATTTTCGCTCCCCAGTCTGGGTCTGATGCGTACATGACGTTGACACCGACTGATTTGTTTCCTGGAACGCCGCCGTTACTGTACATACCGTTTGGTACGACGTATTTCGCATTCATATATTCATGAATGAATGCATCGACGCTGTAACGTGGTGCTGCGTATTTTGAACCGTCTCCTGGTGAGTTGTCAAATACGCGAATACCGAATAAGTTGTTTTTATTTTGTGCGTTCCAACTCATTCCGTAATCACTTTCGTGGATCGCTGCTCCTAAAATGAAGAGTGCGTTCACACGGTGTTTTGCTTCTGCTTCTTTTAAATACGTTCCTAAGCCTAACAATTTCGAGCGTTTCGATGCGTTTTTATATTTTGCATAACCTAAACGTTCACGTTCTTTCAATGCTTGAACGATGTAATTGTTTAGCTCTTGTGCGCTATAATTCGTTTTTGAACGGATTGAATTAAATTGGAAGTACGGATAATGCGTTCCGACTTTTTGGCCGAGAGCTGTATAGTAATCAATGCCATTTGCTGTGTAATATTTCATACCTGGTTTTAAAAATGATGGCGCTGGTCCACCTTCATAAGAGACGAACTTTTTCGTCTGGTAGTTATAGACGTAATGGTGAATTTTTCCGTTCACTACTTTTACGTGGTCTTGAACTTTAACCGGTGCTTTTTTAACGCTCGATTTTGCAACATAACCGATATGGTCTGCTACTTGTACTTTGTAGTAGTTACGTCCATTTTCTAATACGTATAAACCGACTCCTGAAGAAACATACGTTAATTGATT
>JASLGI010000252.1 GCA_030149685.1 Bacillaceae bacterium
AGACTTGCAAAAAGAAGAAATCTTTTGTTCGACATACTACATAACCTCCCCTTTGATTTACGCTAAGCGTTGTCTTGCGTCGGATGCACGTTTAACCGCTTGACCGACATAATTTATACTCAACATCATTACTAAAATAAGCAATGCTGCTGGTAACCATACCCACCACTTCGTTGAGATAACGTCCGGGTTTTTCGCAAGTGCGATTAATGTTCCGAGTGACGGCGTTCCAGCTGGAAGACCGAAGCCAAGGAATGTAAGACCTGTTTCAAGCCCGATATTACCTGCAAGCGTAAGTGTCATGTTCACGATTACTAAAGAACTTAAGTTCGGGAACATTTCGAAGAGCATAATTTTCCAATCCGGTGTACCGAGTGTTTTCGATGCGTTAATATAATCGAGTTCACGTTCAGCAAGCCCTTTCGACCGGATTAACCTAGCTTTACCAAACCAGGCAAATAAACTCATAATAAATACGAAACTTGCGACAGAATATTCTGGCACAATTACGACGAATACGATAATGAACATTAATGCTGGAAGTACCATTAAGAAATCAATGATACGCATAATAATATTATCGACTATACCGCCATAATACCCTGCAATTAGTCCTATCGTCAAGCCGTAGAGCGCTGCTAGTAGTGTTACAGCAATCCCAATCGTAAATGAGTTTCGCGCACCGAGCATTAATTGTCCGAAGACATCTCGGCCTCCATCATCCGTTCCTAACCAGTTTTCAGCTGATGGTTCACTGTATACGTTAAATACGTCTACACGCTTCACAGACTCTGCATCAATAAACAATGGTGACATATAAGCTGTTATTAAAATCACCGAGAGAATGATGAGTGAGACGAATGCGACTTTATCGCCTTTGATCTCACGCCATACCGTCTTCATAAATGATGGGTTATTTTTCTTCTCTCTTGCCATTAGCTCTCGCTTTTTTTCGAGTAGCTCTTGTTCTGTTTCTTTCATTTTTCATCGTCCCTCCTCTTAACCTATTTATTAATCGATTCGAATACGTGGGTCAACGATACTTAAGATAATATCTGAAAGCATCGTTCCGACAATAACTGCTGCTCCGGAAATCATAACGAGCGCTGTTACTACTTGGAAGTCACGTAACATAATTGAGTCTAAAAATAGTTGTCCGAGTCCTGGATAACTGAAGATCGTTTCAATAAAGATCGAACCTCCGATTAAACCAGTAATCTCGTAACCGAGGAATGACGCAATTGGTAAAAGTGAGTTACGTAAAATGTGGCGTGTATATACGCGATTTTCTGGAACTCCTTTAGCTCGTGCTGTTTTAACGAAATCTTTGAACTTCGTATCAATGATATCGTTACGTAAATATTGAATCGTACTATATGTCATGAGAAGTGCTCCTGACATGACTGGTAAAAACAAGTGTTGTGCTTTACTTATATAATAGTCCCACGTTCCTGCTTCTGCCCTTATATCTACACTTCCTCCGATTGGGAACCAACCGAGCTGGAAACTGAAGATGAAAAGCATTAATAAAGCGAAAACGAACATTGGTGTTGCGAACGAAATATAGTTGTACGTCACAATCAATTTATCTGCCCAAGAGTCTTGCCATCTTCCGGCGATAATCCCGAGTGGTATCGCGATAATGTATGTGACAAGCAATGTGACTCCGGCTAATAATAATGTGTTACCTAAACGGTCTTGCAACAATGTCGTTACTGGTTGTTTGTGCGTGTAAGACATTCCTAAGTCTCCTTGCGCAGCTTTACCAATCCAGCGACCGTATTGTACGTACCATGGATCATTCAATCCGAATTTTTCACGGATTTTCTCCACTTGCTCAGGTGAGGCGTTCGGGTTGTTTTGGAACGCTCCGGTTACTGCGTCTCCTGGCATTGCAGATGCAAGGAAGAAAATAATTAAACTAAGTAAAAACAACTGTGGAATCATGACGAGTGATCGTCGAATGATAAACTTAATCATTTATTCGTCCCTCCTTGCAATGCAACTGAATGTGTTTCTGTCATCGGTTGTAAGTCGTATACTCGACCATTTTCATCATAATAATCATCATGATGTTCACGATATAAACGATTCACTTCTTCACGCAATGCTTTTTTCTCTAAACGTTTTTCTGGGTCCATTTCAGGAATTGCCGCAAGTAAACGTTTCGTGTAAGGGTGTTGCGCGTTTTCAAAGATATCATTACGTGTACCTTCTTCTACGAGACGACCGTTATGCATAATGCCGAGTCGGTCACTCATATGACGAACAATCCCTAAGTCGTGAGAAATGAATAAATATGTTAAATCAAATTCCTCTTGAATATCTTGCATAAAGTTCAAGACTTGGGCTTGAACCGATACGTCAAGAGCAGATACTGGTTCGTCAGCGATAATGAGTTTCGGGTTGAGCGTTAATGCTCGCGCAATACCGATACGTTGACGTTGCCCACCAGAGAACTGGTGAGGATATTTATAAATCGACTCTGGAGTGAGTCCTACGCGTTCTACAAGCTCCTGCACACGAATTAACTCTTCCGTTGGTGACAGACGCTCAAAGTTGCGCAGCGGCTCTGCAATGATGTTCAAGACGTTTTTTCGTGAGTTCAATGATGAATACGGGTCTTGGAACACCATTTGAATATCTTGAATGTATTTCCGACGATCGCGACGCTTTAAACTTGCAAGATCTTCTCCTTCGAAAATGATCTCACCTTCTGTTACCGGGTTTAACCCGATAATCGCACGCCCTGTCGTCGTCTTCCCACATCCTGATTCACCGACGAGTCCGTATGTTTCTCCTTTTTCAAGTTCGAAACTAATACCATCAACTGCACGGACGTGGTCTTTCACCGTACGGAAAAAACCTCCGCGAATAGGATAGTGAACTTTTAAATTATTTACTTTAAGTAGTGACATTGTTCACCTCTCCTTGCTTCTCTTCAGGGAAGTAGAAGTGTTTGTAACAAGTACAACGAACATGGTGGTTCGGCTCTACTTCTTCTAATGGTGGATTTTGAATGTGCGCACTTTCCGGAATCCAAGAAATACGTGGCGCAAAACGGCAACCTGAACGGTCTAAGTTTTGTAAAGCTGGTACGACACCGTCGATCACGTGTAAGCGCTCTTTTCCTTCTGTACCTGAAGGAAGTGAGTTTAATAATGAACGCGTGTATGGATGCATCGGGTTACGGAACAATTCCTTCACTTCTGCAATCTCTACAATTTGTCCTGCGTACATAACAGCTACGCGGTCAGCCATTTCAGCAACGACTCCTAAATCGTGCGTAATTAAAATAATTCCTGATTCCATCTCATCTTGAAGTTCTTTCATTAAGTCCATAATTTGTGCTTGAATCGTTACGTCAAGCGCTGTTGTCGGCTCGTCAGCAATGAGAAGTACTGGATCACAAGCCATCGCAATCGCAATAACAACACGCTGGCGCATTCCCCCTGATAACTGGTGAGGGTATTGGCCGTAGACACGTTCTTCATTACGAATACCTACACGGCGAAGTAAATCCATCGCACGTTCTTTTCGATCGCTTTTCGACATTTCTTTCATATGGTACTTCATCGGTTCTTCGATTTGCGCACCGATCGTTCCGAGCGGGTTTAACGCCGTCATTGGATCTTGGAAAATCATCCCGATATCTTTCCCTCGGATTTTATTTAATTCATCTAATGATAGATCTAATAAGTTACGGTCTTGAAAGCCGATATGTCCTTCAATTTTCGTGTTCTGCATGTTGTGAAGACCCATAACAGAAAGCGCGAGTGCACTTTTACCACTGCCGGATTCCCCAACAATTGCTAATACTTCGTTTTTATGTACTTGTAAGCTGACATCGTCAACTGCAGCGTGGAATTCGCCTTTAATACGGAACGAAGTCGTCAAGTTTTGAATATCTAAAATCGGACGTCCCAACGTTAGTCCTCCCTTACGTTTCAATCTCTTTTCTAATAGTTAATTCCTACATTGTCATTTGCCTCTTGAGTCCTACTACCTCTTTATCAATATGAAAAATCGAGTCGCTATGTAAACCGATCACACATCGACACATTCACGTTTTACTGAGGTAAAGTATAAAATAATGAGAAAATTGGTCGCTTTTATATAACAGTTCGCCTACACTTCTGTATATTTTACACATCTTAGAAATTTTAATTGCGCCCAATTCTTCCTTTCTATCTAAATAAAAAGGAGCACTGGACGTCGTCAAAATATACAACAATTTTCTGAACATTGAATGAAAAATACATTCAATGCATGAATAGTCCTCATTGTTCTTAACCTGCTAATAAATATACTATACAAACAAACGATTGACAATACTATT
>JASLGI010000190.1 GCA_030149685.1 Bacillaceae bacterium
AGATGTTTTTCTTTTTGGTACAGCCATCATTGGCACCTCCTTTAAAAGTAAGGTTTTACTTATCTTGATCGGAATCAAGTAGTTTTGCTAATTTTGCCAGTCTTGGGTCGACTGTTTGTTCTTCTTCCTCTGCTTCAGCGACGAGCTCTTCATAGACATCATTTGTCATGTACGTCCACCCTTTGCCTTCTGCAAACGATAAATCTTTCGCTTGTTCACTATACACTTGCATCGGAATAGATACGATAATGATATCTTCTAATGTCGGACGTAAATCTAAATAGTGCTCCGACACTTCTTGGATTCCTTCTTCTGGATCTGCTTTCCATTCATTCCAACTAAATTGTTCAAATGAATCGAGAGCAAATGGCCATTTAGCATCTTCCCACGTTCTTGTACATGGTAATGTTAACTCCCCTTCAAGTTGAAGGTTTAGCGAAGCAATTTCATCTTCTACCTGGAGTGTACCTGTTACACGAACGGGGCTGACGTCACGAACATCTTTCGCACGACTTTTTAACGACGCTAAGTCAATCGTCTGATCGATTGGAATCACTTGTCCTTCATACATCTCTAATTGATGAATGGACCATTTCATGTAATCACCTCAAGACAACAATTTTGATTATATAATGCGCATGGCTCTCATGTCAAGAAAATTTCTTGTCACTTCGAACGTTTCGGGTCATTTCTTTTCAAAACGATCGACTTCTCTCAATTGAAACTCCCTTTCCTCTTCGTTACACTAAACAAATGATACGACGAACAATAAGGAGGTAAAATTGTGAAAGCTATTGCTATTATAGCAGAGTATAACCCTTTTCATGCAGGGCATGCTTATCAAATTCAACAATTGCGCAACACTTATCCTAATACAACGATTATAGCAATTATGAGTGGTCCATTTACACAAAGAGGAGTTCCTTCATTTATTGATAAATGGACAAAAACAAAAATGGCACTTCCTACAGTAGACCTGGTCATTGAACTTCCTTATAAATTTGCAACTGGAGCCGCTGACACTTTTGCAACTGGCGGTGTGGAAATCGCAAACGCTCTAGGTGTTGAAGCTCTTTCTTTCGGAAGTGAAGAAGGTACAATCACTACTATTCAACAATATGCCAATCGTTGGGTCCATTATGAACATTCGATTGTACAAAAAGCAAAATCGATCAAAGGCCTTCCATCGATTGAAGCGCTGTATAAAGCAGCTGAAGTGCTCATTGGACCTCCACCTTTTGATTACAAACTACCGAACAATATTTTAGCCTTTTCTTATGCTAAAGCGAATGCCCCTTATCAACTGGAGCTTCTTACGCATAAAAGAGTCGGTGCTTCTTATCACGACGAAAAAGGCGATCGTGCATTTGCTAGCGCATCAGGAATTCGCGCGTTTATTCAAAGAAACTGTACGCTCCCTCCTTACTTGCCTAAAAGAACAGCATCACTTCTCTCTTCTTACGAAGGACACTGGGGCTCTATGGAACTTCTATACCCTTTGCTTCGTACAGAACTTTTAAGAACCCCTTCAGAGGAGTTAGCAAGCTTTTTCGAAGTAGCTGAAGGAATTGAGCAACGATTCATTCAAGCAGCGTATCAAGCGAATAATTTTTCTGAGTGGATCCAACGAGTACAAGTGAAACATTGGACACGCGCAAGAATTCAACGAGCAGCTACCCATATCGTCACACACTTTACAAAAGAAATGTATGATGCTTCCCCGTCTCCGACATATCTTCGTTTACTTGGAGCGACTTCTCGCGGAAAGCAATACTTAAAAGAAGAACAACATCGTTTCACACGGCCGATCATCTCCTCACCTAAACAATGTTTAGACGACCCTCTGATGCAAGCTGACGTTCGTGCACAAACGATTTATACATTACTTACGAATACACAAGGGGAAAGTCGAACGATTCAACGCGACTACTCTGTGCCTCCAATTTTTCTTTCATAGGAAGTTGTTCCAAATAATGAACCGCATCTTCTACATGTGTTACAGGAACAATCTTCATTGAAGTTTCTAAACGTTTTGCTACTTGCTGAGCAACTTCATAGTTTGTCATTACTTGCTCGCCTTTTGCGCGAGCTTTTTTCGCTTCATCATCGTGAGGAGCAAAGAAGATATCAATCCCTTCTCTTGCAGCTGATAACACTTTAAAGTCAATCCCCCCGATAGGTCCTACTGTACCATCAGCAAAAACTTGTCCTGTACCTGCAATCTCATAACCTCGCGTCAAATCTTCGTCTGTCAACTGATTCATCACTTCTAATGTAAACATTAAACCAGCTGAAGGTCCTCCGATCGTTGAGCTATCGATATCTACCGTTGGATTTGTTCGTAATGTTTCATTTGGCATATAACGGATCCCTAAGCCGAGGCGGTCTTCAGAAGGTAGCTTTTCTCCAATAACTTCAAGAGTCATTTCTACCCCATTCCGTTGAACTAACAAAGAATAAGGCTCTCCTTCAACGACACGCTGTAACCCTTCCTTTAAAGAGTCACTCGTCGTCAATCGTTCGCCATGAATACCGATGATCGCATCTCCTACTTGTAAAATACCATCCGCTGCGCTATTTTCTACAACTGCTACGACGAGATCTCCTTCATAAACTAATTCATACGGTTTGTTTAACTGATCAAAAGCAACACGAACAGCAGTTTCCTTTGACTCTTTCATCAGTAATGATTGTCGTAACATATATTCTTCATCACTTTCTTCATCGCTTCGAATGTGTTCCGCTTTTACTCGCTTCATATCTTTCGTTAAATAAGAAAGTGCAAAGGTAAACGGCGTTGCCTGCATGACACCAATCGTCATTAAATAAAACTCACCCGCTTCTTCTGCTGTACTCTCTTTTACTTCTACAATCGGTCGTAAAGGATGTGCTGCTCCTGGCTTTTGCACGTAGTACTGATCGATCGGGTAAAACACAATCGCTAATAAGAGCACTACAGCGAAAACCAAACCAATCATTCGCTTCATTGAATCATTCCTTTCAAAAAAAGCAAAGCGTGCGCCTAAAAGGCATCACGCTCTACTTTTACTTCGTATACTTTGTTTGTAGTGCTCTTTCTACTATCGGTGGAACGAGCTTTGATACATCGCCACCATAACTTGCGACTTCTTTTACGATACTTGAGCTTAAAAATGAATATTGACTTTTCGTCATAACGAAAAATGTTTCAATCTGTTCGTCTAATACACGGTTCATTGACGTAATTTGCATTTCATATTCAAAGTCTGAAACTGCTCGTAAACCACGAACAATGACGGAAGCTCCGATACTTTCCACATACTCAATTAATAATCCCCCAGACGCCTCAACTGAAACGTTCGGTAAATGTGCAGTCGCTTCTGTTATTAAGGCGACTCGTTCTTCGGGTGTGAATAAACCACTTTTTTTACTAGAGTTGTGCATTACAACAACTCTTACCTCTTCAAAAATTTTTGCAGCTCTTGCAATGATGTCCAAGTGACCATTCGTTACTGGGTCAAAGCTTCCTGGCACTACCGCAATCGTTGACATAACTCTCACTCACCTTTATATATCGAGATGACGCTACTTCCATAAGTCGTTCGATCTTTTAATACATAAGGTCCGTAACTTTCTGGAAGTTCTACGCCTTTTTGATGTTCACAAATTATTATAGCATCTTTCACTAAACTTTCACGTTTTATCCAATCATGAATCCAGTCATAATAATCTACTTTGCTATAAGGTGGGTCAACATATAAAAGAGAAACCGGCTCTCCATATTTTTTTACAAGTCTTGCCGCATTCCGTGCATCTGTTTTAAAGACCATCACTTGATCATCCATGCGACACTTCGACACATTGTCTTTTATGACTTGAACAGCTTTCGGATGTTTTTCAAAAATATACGCTTCTTTCATACCCCTTGATAAAGCTTCTAACGAAATACTGCCACTTCCACCGAACATTTCAGCCACTGTTCCTTGCGAGAAAAATGGCCCGATTTTGCTGAACAGTGCATTTTTCACTTTTTCTGAGGTCGGTCTCGTCGTATCTCCCTTTAATGTTTTTAAACGCATTCCTTTATGCGTACCTGCAACAATTCTCATAGCAACTCCTTCTTCCTTTACATAATCGGTTGAACAACTATTTGTTCTTCTTCTTCTGTCATCACTAATTTAAAAATACGTTTCAAAGCTTGTTCTTCTATATAATATTCTTCATTTAACCATAAATAAGGAGGTGTTGATAAATCATATCGCTTTTCGTCATAGACATAGAAAGGTTCAATAAGAGAGAAACGATATTGATCTTCCCCACGTTTTACGTAAATCGATTGCTCATTCCACGTCACATCATAACCGAACCCTTTAAAAAACAATTTCATTGGGTAGTAATAATTGTCTTGATGTTGAATACGATACAAACCATCAACCGATTGTAATTCACTCTCTCCTTGCTCTTTATTTTCATATTCATCGAACATTGAGCGTGTGTCAAAAACAACTTCTTTCGCATCATAAAGTAATAGACTCTCTGGGGCATCTTGCACTATGTTTCGTTCAAAAAACTTTACATTTGCATTTGTCACTTCCCCAAGGATTTGATCCATTTTCTTTGCATGAAGAGGAACGTTCTCATCGTCTTTTAATGCAGCGATTAATTGTTCTTTTTCTTTTCGTGTGAGAGATTGTTCAAGTTCTTCATACATCTTTTGTGCTTGCTCATCACCGATTGAATGATTACTAATAATAGAAGCGACGACACTTGCTAATCGTTTTTCTTCAAGTGGTATATCATAGACCCCTTGAATACCTTTCGTAAACATTAAACTTTTTACTTTTTCGCGTTCTGACTCTGGTAAAGCGACAAAACGATCCGACTCAATATTATGACTCCCACCGTGAAGTACGACGGTCATATGATCTGAATGAATCTCTTCTAATAAATGTTCTACTTGTTCTGCAATATCTTTATCGGCTTCACCAAAAAAAGATAACTGATCTCCTTTATACGTCAAAGGGGTTTCTTCTTTTTGCCATAATAAATCGGTCACTTCTCCTACACCCGCAAATAGTACATAATCAATTAACTCTGTCGACTTCACACCTAAACGAGGTAACCCTGTAATCCACGTTCCTCCTCTTTTCGTCCGGTCTACAATATGAACGGTTGTAAATGTTGGTTTTCCTTGAACGAGTATGAGTGGGTCATCATAAGAAAGAACGTCATCTCCCGTATCTTTTTGAATAAAATCATAAAGTAATACTTGCTCTTCCTCTTTGCCTTCTTTAATTTTCTCTTTATCAAAATCGATTCGTGCACCTTTCTCCTCTTCCGCTACTCGAAAGTTTTTCGCGCCTTTCGGTAGGTGGAAAGAATATGAATGCTCCGCTAAATTACTTAAAGTATGTTGTACTTCAAGGCCTTCAACAGTCTTAACAATCTCAATCTCTTGCATAAAAGGCGCTTCGCCACTTTCTTCTATCGCTACCGCTTCATCATTATAGTGCATATAAATCAGTGCACCATTAATAATTAACAATAATAGTAAAATCCTTCGTACAACTTTCAATCGCCCATCACCCTTTTCATCAACTAGCTTTCGTTCCCTAATTTTTTATAAAATAAGTTATAATAGAAAGTATGAAGCATTCACTGTACACTGAATGTGATTATGTAGGAGGAGAATATTATTATGATTAGTAATCAAAAATTCATCGAAATTGGACCAGGCTATACAGATGTGTATGAGCTATTTGAAATTATGAAAACGAATAAACAACGTCTTTCTAAAGCTTTTCTTTTACAACACGACCGAGACGGCCAACGGTATTTCTCGTTCGCAGCTTCTTTTCAACCGATAGGAGAAAGTAAATTTCTACCGATCTATATTTGTCGTGAAGGTATCGTTGAAAAAGTTGATCAAGACGCCCCTTCAAAACGTCGCGAAATGTTTTTAACTGTCTGTCAAGAACTTGAACAGTCGCCAATTTCTTTAGAAGTTAAACATTCCGATGAGTTTGCGGATGTTGATTTATTCTATCAATATGTGATCGGTATTTTACGAATGAATCGACTACTTCCTAATTTATATTAAGAATATTGCTTGTAATCGTATTCTTTCGCCTTGTCCCGATGTGCATTCTCGTAAGTCGTCGCGACAAATGGCCGTTGCGAACGCTCGACTTTCTCAACAAACGGAAGTTGAGCGAGCGTTTGAAACGTCTCTTCATATACATCGCGGTCACAATAAACGATCGCATACTTCATTTTTCGCGATACATAATGAACACTTCCATATTCACGAAGCGCTTTCGCTTGCTTCACTTTACTTAAGTGAACGATCATTCCTTGTCTTTCAACCACAGTAATCCCTCTTTTCTTTCTTTAACAATACCATAGAATGAAAAAAATCCGCAACTGAATATAGCTGACACAGGAGATTGTATCGACTATAATAGATTAGCATCATGTTTTTCATGAAAGGGGAGGATGTTTTGAAGAAAAAAGCTAAACTTGCTTTAACAGTTGGAGTTGCCGGTGTTGCTGCTTGGGCAACATCAAAGGCATTCGTTAAGCCAAAAAAACGCCAACCGAAAAATTTTTTTGACGATAATCAACCATTATTAACGATACAAAATGAATATTTGACACCTTTCGCCGATCAACATTCTATGTTCATTCGTTTACAATTAACGAAAGATGAACAACTCGTCGCAATTTCAATGCATGCAGATCCGCACTTACGTATCTCTGATATGACATGGGAAGAATTAAAGGACACTTACTTTACAAGTGAAGATGTTTTATTATTAAAAACATTAACTACTCGTTATCCTCACCTCAAATTCTTCGCCCTCATTGAAGATGATCCTAATGCATATGAAGGTAGTTTAATCCCTTCTAAATTATGGAACTTTTTAGCGGAAAACGAACTTACAGAACGTTTTATTATTACGAGTCGTTTCGATGAACAAATTGATCGATTTAATTTATATGCTCAACATTCTGTCGCTTTAGCAGCAAGTGAAAATGAATTATTGAAAGCTTTCGCGACGTACACAAGTACATTTGGACACTTTTATAATCCAACGGTCGATGTCTTCTGTTTGCCTGAAAAGATCGGCTTCTTACCGCTCATAACCTCTGGATTTTTAAAGTTTTTACACGACCTTAATATTCGTGTATTTTACGATGCTACTAATAGTTCGGATGAAGAAATTCAAAAGAAATTAGATTTACCCTTTGATGGGTTTATATTAAAAAATGAGGAACAAAAAGAACTTGTCGAATCGTATTTAAATGATGATGTTTCATCTGACGAGTAAATTAAAAAGACACTTGAATGTGTAGTCATTCAAGTGTCTTTCATTATTTTTAGAAACTATTCTTCTAGCCCTTTTTTATGCCGAACAGTTACATGCTCCTCCAATACTACAACCACCTGCACTACAACTTTGAACAGATGATTGTTGGAAAAACGGATTACCACTATCTACCTTTACCGCAGGAGATACCGCTGCAGCAATTTTCACCGTTATTTCATCCAAAAGTAACTGCATCGCTTCTTCTGCTCGTTGAAAACGCGCTATTTTTTCATTTTTATCTAGCACTCGCTTTTGTTCGCGAATCGCTGTTGTCACTTCATTAAAATCTGGATGATACTTCCCAAAACGTTGAACTTCTTCATAACGTTCTTTCATTCGAACGAAATCATTGATTCGTTTCTGTAACTGTTCATCGGCTTCAACAGCTATTTTTGCTTCTTTATATTCATGAAATAAAGTAGATTGATGAATCATCATCGACAACTCATCTATTCGATCTAATCGATCTACCCATTGATCCGTCATGTACATCATTATCACTCCTCGAACAATTATAACAAAAGGCTGAGAAATAAGACATTTTTTTCGTTTTTCGGTATAATGACAATATGCATTAGAAAGGGGGATCCCTATGACAAAAATGAAGCAATGGTTAACAAAGCGAAACATCCTCATGACACTAGGTATAATCGCTTTATTAATCGCCTTGTACTTCATCGTACCTGTTTCAGTGCCCATTATTCTCGCATTACTTTTCGCTTTAATGGTTGAGCCCCTTGTACGATGGACGATGCAACGTTTAAAAGTTAGCCGAAAACTATCTGTAATTTCTGTATACATAGTTGTACTCGGTTTTCTCATTGTTTCTTTATATTATATTATGAACACTGTTATTGGAAAGCTCATTCATTGGGCGAAAGAAGCGCCGAGTTATTTAAACCGAATGATCGGTAGCTGGAACGACTTCCAAACGAATTTGTTTCAAATGACAGATAGTTTACCGAAAGAGTTTGTAAATGCAGTACAAGATGAATTTGATCATATTGTTTTGTCATTTCGCGATTCACTCGTTCAACTTTTAAACTATGATAAAATTTTAGCGCTAGCTGCAGATATTCCTAGTTTTCTCGTCAGCTTCCTCGTCTTTTTAATCGCTTTGTTTTTATTTATGTTAGAATTACCAAAAGTGAAACATTTTTTCTTTAAACATTTAACAGAAAAAACAGCGAGTCGTGTTCGCTTTATGACAAGTCAATTAAAACAAGTATCTCTCGGCTTTTTAAAAGCGCAACTTTTCGTAAGTATTATTATTTTTATCGTTGCGTTGATCGGTTTATTACTCATCGTTCCTAAATATGCTCTTATGATGGCGCTCATTATTTGGATCATCGATTTAATTCCTATCTTAGGTTCAATTATCATTCTTGCACCTTGGTCTATCTATACGTTCATCGCAGGAGATACCGCTTTAGGGACAAAATTAGCGATACTAGCTGTCGTATTACTTATCATTCGACGAACGGTCGAACCAAAAGTAATGGGATCACAAATCGGACTTTCTCCATTGCCTACATTAATCGCGATGTTTATCGGGCTAAAATTATTCGGTTTCCTCGGACTCATCATCGGGCCACTTCTTGTCATTATGTATACAACGGCAAAAGAAGCAGGTCTTATTAATATCCAATTCAAAATTTAAAAATAGCCGTAATCTAGGCGTAAAGCCCTTAGCCTTCAGGCGTAGGAGCTTTACGCTCTTTCATATAAAAAGGAGGTTTTTCATGTCTTTATTAAAACGACTAGGGACTGACGAGACATTTTGGCGACGTGTAGGAATGATTTACTTATTTAGTATCTCTATCGTCATTATTACCACGACAATGACATATTTTTTGAACCTATCAGTAGACGTTTTGCCGAAAGCAGGAGCTTCTATTGAGCAAGCAGAAGGTTTTTCTAAAGTGCTTGCCTATATCGGAAACAATGGATTTATCGTACCTTTTCAAATGTTTTTACTTGCATTAATTCCTATCCCATTCCTTTATTTGCTTAATATTTTAAGTAGTGCGATTGCCTTCGGAATTGTTGTCGGTTTCGCCTTACGTTTAGCGCATCATGAAGCGTATTCCATTATCTTCGCATCGCTTCCTCATTTTCTTACAGAGTTTTTAGGTTTCTCTCTATTTGCTAGTATGTTGTATTTAGTCAATCGGTCTATCCGTGATCATTGGATTCATACATTTAAAAAGTCACGCGACATTACGATACCTTTCTTTCAAACACTTCAGCAAACAGGACTCGTATATATTTTTCTAGCTTTCCCCGTTATTGTACTTGCAGCAATTTTAGAAACATATGTAGCTGATTGGTTATTACATCTTTTACAGTAGTTAAGTGCTCTTTCAAATGTTAAGGTGATAACCCTTCCTTAATGAAACCTTATATTTTAGATTTTATAATATATGTTGGAGTTTTACACAATTTTTTCGGATTTACATGGAAGACGTGAAGCTCGCTATCCGTTGAAAAAGCCTTTTGTGCAGTAGTTCGATCAATCGAAGGAGTCAGAAGATATTTCAGAGATTTTGAATAGCTTTGTCTATAGCTATACAAATGGTTTTGTAGAAGGTCTAAACAACAAAAAGAAAGTGATCAAAGAATTAAAAAGACACTTGAATTTTCATCATTCAAGTGTCTTTCGTTATTTAGAGACTATTTTATCCCTACCGCTGTTACTTTTTATAACAACTTTTTTACATTAATCTTCAAGTTCTACGAGTAAATCTCCTGGAGCAATTGTGTCTCCCGCATCAACATGAACAGCTTTCACAACGCCATCATATGGTGCTTGAATAGTCGTCTCCATTTTCATTGCTTCTGTAATCAATAAATGTTCTCCTCGACGAACTTTCGTACCTGGTGACGTCGCAACTTGTAACACTGTTCCTGGCATTGTCGCTGCGATATGAGCACTATTTCCTTTTTCAGCTTTCGGACGACCACCACTATCAACTTCTGCAGTCATATCTTGAATAATGACTTCACGTGGTTGACCATTCAACTCAAAGTAAATAATACGTGTACCATCTGAGCGTGGTTCACCGATATTCTCAAGTTTGACAATCAATGTTTTCCCTTGCTGAATCTCGACTTCAATTTCTTCGCCTAAACGCATACCGTATAAAAACTCAGGTGTTTCAATTACTGAAACGTCACCGAATTGATCGTACGTTTCTAAATACTCTTCAAACACTTTCGGATAAAGTGCATGAGATAACACATCTTGCTTCGTTACTTCACGTTCTGTAATTTTATCTTCTAATTCTTTTTCAATTTCATCAAAATCTACAGGGTCGAGTAACTCTCCTGGACGTACTGTAATCGCTTCACGCTCTTTTAAAATCACACGCTGTAATTCTTCTGGGAACCCTCCGTATGGTTGACCGAGATATCCTTGGAACATTTCAATGACTGAATCTGGGAAGTCTAATGTCTCTCCACGTTCGATAACTGTACGCTCGTCTAAATCGTTTTGAACCATAAAGAGTGCCATATCTCCAACAACTTTTGAAGATGGTGTTACTTTTACGATATCTCCGAACATTAAGTTCACACGTGAGTACATTTCTTTTACTTCTTCCCAACGCTCGCCGAGTCCTACTGCTCGTGCTTGTTGTTGTAAGTTTGAATACTGTCCTCCCGGCATTTCATGTACGTATACTTCAGAGTGAGGACTATTCATTCCACTTTCAAAGTGCTGATAATATTTACGGACATCTTCCCAGTAATAAGAGAGTTTTTCCATTGACTCGATATCTCCACGCAATTGACGATCGCTATATTGTAATGCGTAATAAAGCGAGTTCGATGATGGTTGTGATGTAAGACCTGCCATTGCGCCTAGTGCTGTATCTACGATATCAACACCTGCTTCAATCGCACGTGTATACATATGAACTCCGTTACCACTCGTATCGTGTGAGTGTAAATGAATCGGGATATCTACTGTCTCTTTTAATTCAGAAATTAAACGATAAGCTGCTTCTGGTTTTAACAATCCAGCCATATCTTTAATTCCTAAAATATGGGCACCTGCTGCTTCTAATTCTTTCGCCATCTCTTTATAGTATTGAACACTATATTTTTGACGTTCAGGGTTTAAAATATCTCCCGTATAAGCAAGTGTCGCTTCAGCTACTTTTCCTGCATCACGCGCTGCGTCAATCGCTACTTCCATTCCTTTGATCCAGTTTAAACTGTCAAAAATACGGAAGACGTCGATGCCTGATTCTGCTGATTCTTTGACAAATTCTCGAATAACGTTATCTGGATAGTTTTTATATCCGACAGCGTTTGCTCCACGTAAAAGCATTTGGAATAAAACGTTTGGAATTTGCTCACGCATCCGCTCAAGTCGCTGCCATGGATTTTCTTTTAAGAAACGGTAAGCAACGTCAAATGTTGCTCCTCCCCACATTTCATAAGAGAACATATCCGGCAGAAGGCGCGCTGTTTCTGATGCAATGTTCGTCATGTCAGACGTACGAACGCGCGTTGCAAGAAGTGATTGATGAGCATCACGGAATGTCGTATCTGTCAATAATACGTCATCTTGTTCTTTTACCCATTCAACGAGTCCTTCTGCTCCTCGCTCATCTAAAATTTGTTTCGTCCCATGTTTCGGTGGAGTATCTAAATTAACTTCTGGTTTACGACGATGTGCAAAAATTGGTTTGGAATCGCTTCCAATCTCCGGGAAGCCATTGACGATGACATTTCCTAAATAGTTTAAAATCTTCGTTCCACGGTCTTGACGTGTTTCAAGTTTAAATAATTCAGGTGATGCATCGATAAACCCTGTATCATAATCTCCAACTAAGAAGTTCGGATGTTTCACTACGTTAATTAAAAATGGAATATTCGTTTTAATTCCTCGAATACGGAATTCTTCTAAGTTACGGTACATTTTTTTCGCTGCTTCACGGAATGTTAATCCCCATGTAGACACTTTAACTAATAATGAGTCATAGTGCGGTGTGATGACAGCACCTTGGAAACCGTTTCCTGCATCTAATCGAACACCAAATCCTCCACCAGAACGATACACATTTAATTTTCCTGTATCTGGCATGAAATCATTTAATGGATCTTCTGTCGTCACGCGTGACTGAATTGCATAACCGAAAAGCGGTACGTCTTTTTGCGCAGGAATATTGATAACATCACCATGTAAGCGCTCTCCATTTGCGATATGAAGTTGCGCATGTACGATGTCAATTCCCGTCACCATTTCAGTAATTGTATGTTCTACTTGAATACGAGGGTTTACCTCAATGAAATAGAACTTACCTTCTGAAACGAGGAACTCTACAGTACCTGCGTTAACATACTCGATTTTTTCCATTAATTGAACAGCTGATTCACAAATCGCATCTCGTAAATCTTCTTCTAAAGCGATTGCCGGTGCGATTTCTACAACTTTTTGGTGACGTCGTTGAATCGAACAATCTCGTTCATATAAATGAACGACATCTCCATGTTCATCTGCTAAAATTTGCACTTCGATATGTTTTGGATTTAAAACAAATTTTTCTACGTATACTTCATCATTTCCAAAGGCAGATTTCGCTTCTGATTTCGCTCGATCATACGCTTCTCGTACTTCATCAGCTGACTCAACAACACGCATTCCGCGTCCGCCACCGCCAAGTGATGCTTTAATAATAATTGGATAACCATGCGCCGCACCGAAAGCTTCTACCTCTTCTACTGATGTGACAGGTCCATCTGTCCCAGGAATAACTGGTATTCCAGCATTGATAGCGGTTTCACGAGCGCGAACTTTATCACCGAACATCTCTAAATGCTTCGATGTCGGACCAATAAAGATAATTCCTTCTTCTTCTAATCGACGAGCAAACTCAATATTCTCTGCGAGGAACCCATATCCTGGGTGAATCGCATCTGCACCGCTACGTTTTGCGATATCGATAATTCCTTCAATATCTAAATAAGCGTCAATCGGTTTCTTACCTTCTCCCACTAGATAAGATTCGTCTGCTTTGTAGCGGTGGTATGAGCCGCGATCTTCTTCTGAATAAATCCCTACCGTTTCAATCCCCAATTCAACACATGCGCGGAAAATACGAATTGCAATTTCCCCACGGTTTGCAACTAACACTTTTTGAATTCGTTGTTCACTCATGTTCATACACTCCTTTTGTTTGATTCCAGTTCAAGTTTTGTTGCTTTTACAAGATTCATAAGAA
>JASLGI010000035.1 GCA_030149685.1 Bacillaceae bacterium
AAGGAGTGGGAGTATTGGGAACTAGCGTTGCGTGACGAAGGAGAGGTACATTTCACGTATTCTCTTCCACGAGATGAAATAATTGCGCAAGAGCAGTTTATCAAAGAGGAAGTCGCTCGTTTAGCCGATGAGTTAGTGACATCTCAAATGTCTGAAGGAGAAATAGTACGAGCTTTTCATGATTATATCGTCTTGCATACAGCGTATGATGAGCACGCAGCGGAGACATGTGGGGAATCTGATTGTTACGATCCTGCATATAGCGCATATGGCTTATTGAAAAATGGAGATGCTGTTTGTGAAGGGTACGCCCAAGTGCTTACATTATTACTCGATGCTGTCGGTATTGAAAATTATTACGTGCAAGGAGATGCAGGTGATGAACTTCATGCGTGGAATTTAGTCAAAGTCGATGGACAATATTATTACATCGATACGACATGGGACGATCCAGCTCCAGATGAAGAAGGTGTCGTCTATGATGATTACTTCCTCGTTTCTGCTGATGAATTGGACGATCATCATTGGAAAAGAGACGATTATCCAAAAAGTGCTACTCATCGATATGAAGAAGTTGCTCGTTAGCGAGCGCTTTTTTCTTTTTTTGATAATAAAAGCGCTTACATATCCTTTTACTTCCTATTTTTTGTTCGGTATGATGAAAGAAAGGAGGATGTTTATGTTAGGAGTACAAATTGAATCGATCGCGATTGCCCGACCAGAACAAGTAAGGGGAAATGATTACTATTTGGAGCATTTTGCGAAACGAGGAAAAGATATTTCTCGGTTGTTAGAAAAAGTTGGAAGGAAAACACGTTATATCGCGACAGATGAAGAAAATAGTTTAACGCTTGGGATTGAAGCAGCATTAGAAGCGTTGCGACGAGCAAATATTACAGGAAAAGCAATTGATTTACTCATTTTTTCTTCTCAGACGCCGGAGTTTTTAGTACCGATGAATTCGCTCGCTATCCATCGAGCGATTGATGGAAGTAAGGGAATGATCAATTTTGACTTGAATGCCAATTGTATCGGGATGTTTCTGTCGATAGAGCAAGCGGTATACACATTGCAAAACAATCCGCGTGTTAAGCGAGCGCTCGTCATCGGTTCGGACGAATTATCTTTTTTAAGTAATGAAAATAGTACGTTGACGTATTCAATATTTGGAGATGCAGCAGTGGCACTCGTCTTGAAAAAAGATCCTTCGAATAAATCAGGAATGCTTGGGGTTATGCATGAAACAGATAGTGAAAATTACGATGAAATTGTTTATCCGGTCGGGGGAATGAAACGATTAATGAAAGAAAGAAGACCGCATGAAGGAGTCTATTGGGGAAGGTTTGATGGGGTAGATAGTGTCGCCTTTGCAGAGCGGTCGATTCATTCGTTATTAGAGGAAAACGGTTTAACATTAGAGGATATTTCCCTCTTTTGTTTTTCTCAATTTACTTTAAATAATATTATCGCGTTAAAGGCAAGTTTAGGAATTTCGAGCGAAAAAATTAGTTATGTCGGCGATCGGTATGGTTATACAGGGACGAATAGTCCTTTTCTCGCATTTTATGAAGCGCTTGAAGAAGGGCGAGTGAAGCGAGGCGATTATATTATTTTTTGGACACTTGGAGCAGGTTACGAAACAGCGACGATGTTATGGAAATATTGAATCCTATTATAAAATAGCGAGGAATCCTTCGATGAGTGATACGTACAAAAAGACACTTGGAACATCCAAGTGTCTTTTTACTGCGTATTGGTTATTGATATGAAATGCCTCGTGCATCGAGTTCTTTTTTAATTAAATGTGTCATTGCACGTAACGTTTCTACGCGTGCATAGCGTTTGTTATTCCCTTCGATGATGATCCAAGGAGCATTGTCTCGGTCTGTTTTTTCAAACATTTCTTCTGCTGCTTCTTCGTAATCATCCCATTTTTCACGGTTTCGCCAATCTTCATCTGTTAATTTCCAACGTTTGAATGGATCTTCCTCACGACTTTTGAATCGTTTGAGTTGTTCTTCCTTACTAATGTGGAACCAAAACTTTCCGATAATAAATCCTTCATCTGTTAATGTTTTTTCGAAGTGGTTAATTTGTTCAAAGGCACGTTTCCATTCGCCTTTTGTTGCAAATTTTTCAACACGTTCTACGAGCACGCGTCCGTACCATGAGCGGTCAAAGAGAGCAATCTCTCCGTAACTTGGTAAATTGCGCCAGAAACGTTGTAAGTAATGTTGTTGTTTTTCCTCTGTTGTAGGAGCAGCTGTCGGGAATACGTTGTATCCACGAGGATCTAAACGTTCAGTCAAACGCTTAATAGCCCCACCTTTACCTGCAGCATCCCATCCTTCTAATGCAAATACAGCAGGGATTTTATGGACGTATAATACTTGCTGTAATTTTAACATTTCGAACTGATAATGTTTTAACAGACGTTTATACTCCTTCTTTTTCAGTGTTTTTGTTAAGTCTACTTGATCTAATCTCGTTTTCACTACGATCTCCTCCAATATCTACCCATATTAAACCTTATTGTGAACGATAAGTCAAAAGAATTACTGATAAAAAATCTAAAAACTAACAATTCAAGCGCCTTTTGTATTATAATAGAGATAGATGGATAATTAAATAGGTCAAAAGATTATCTATCTTATTAAAAGGATATGCCGAATGTTTCTTTATGAAAGAATGTTCGAACTTTTTAGAAAATAAAGGTACAATAAAAGAAGCATTCTTATCGTAAAGGAGAGACTTTCTATGTCCAAAAAAATAGGCATTGTTGATATTGGTTCGAGCACTATTCGTTTAGTTATTTACGAGAAGCGATTAAATCGTCCGACCTATGAACGAATTGAAAATATAAAAGTAACCGCTCGACTTCGTTCATATTTAGATGAACATAATGCGCTCACAGAAGAAGGAATCGAGCGTTTAATTGATACTGTTCAAGATTTCTTGAAAATTTTAAAGCAATACGACGTTCCTCTCGTTACTTGGGTTGCGACTGCTTCTTTACGTTTAGCAATCAACGGAAAAGAAGTTGTAGAACGTGTACGAGAAGAAACGGATGTTCATATTCGCTTATTAAGTGATTATGAAGAAGCGTATTACGGTTATTTAGCAATTCGTCATTCAATTGCTTTAACAGAAGCGATTACGATAGATATTGGTGGTGGAAGTACAGAAGTCACGTATTTCCGCGAAGGAGAAATTGTCGAATATATTAGTTTACCGTATGGTGCATTATCTTTACGTATACAATTTATCGAAGGTGATATGGCGACAGAAGAAGAGCGAGAGAAAATGAATCGTATGATTCGTCATTCACTATCGAAGTTACCATGGTTATACGATCGCCAAGTACCGATTGTAGCAATTGGTGGAAGTGTTCGGAATATTGCTCGGTTACATCAACAGATGGAAAGTTACCCACTCGATGAATTGCATCAATATGAAATGACCGCACATGATTTGAAAAATGTAGACGATGCGATTGCTCGTCATACATTGCAAGAACTTCAAAAGCTTGAAGCAATCGACAAAGAACGTGCAGATACGTTACAGCCAGCTATGACGGTTTTTCGCAGCTTATGCGATATTGTTGGAGAAGCTCCATTCATCATTAGCAGTCAAGGGTTAAGAGATGGCTTATTGTATGAGATGCAAGAAAAACCGATTCCAAAAATGAATGAAATGATTCATGAAAGTATCGATGAGTTAAAGGTACGTTTTTATATTGGCAATCAAAAAGAACCGCAATTACAAAGGTTAGCAGAATTCTTTTTAAGAGGAATTCAGCAACAACGTCAATGTTTTACAGCACGGGATGAAGAGCTCATCCGATACGGTTCACGAATTTTTAATTTAGGAAAGAAAGCTGATGCGGAGACGAGTAATATTACATTTTTCCTCGTTTCGCATTATACGTTTTTCGGGTTGTCTCATAAAGATCGCATTCGTCTCGCATTATTAACATCTTTTAAAAACAGACGTCTTTTTTGGCAGTATGTAGATCCATTTGAGCATTGGTACAACGAAGATGAGTTGAAGCGACTTGCTATGCTTGGTGCGATATTAAAAGTAGCTCAAACATTAGATCGAACAAAGCAAGAAAGTGTACAAAATGTATCAATTGAACCTAAAACAGATGATGAATGGATTGTCCGTATACAACATCGGGATTTTGTTTTTTCAGAGCAGTATCATTTCAATGCTCAAAAGAAGCACTTAGAACGAGCGTTAAAAGTAACATTAACACCTATTTTCGAGCAAGTTGAAGAATAATAAGGGAGAGATACATATGACAGAACAAAAAGTAGAGAAAAAAATGAAAAAATCAGAAGTAACGTCACAGCCGGAAATCATTGACTTGAATAATACCGATTACTATAACAACCGTGAATTAAGTTGGTTAAACTTTAACTTACGCGTTTTACAAGAAGCAGCAGATGAGCGCAATCCATTTTTAGAACGTTTAAAGTTTTTAGCAATTTATAGTTCGAACTTAGATGAGTTTTTCATGGTTCGTGTTGCTGGATTGCTCGATCAAATTAAAGCAGGCTATAATCAACCAGAAAATAAAGCGGGACTCACGCCGAAGCAACAGCTTCAAGGGATTTCAGCACGTTTACACAAACATGTTGGTATGCAAGATGATATTTATGAAAAAGAATTAATTCCACAGTTAAAAGAAAAAGGCGTTGAAATTTTATCGATTGATAAATTATCGAAAAAACAATTAAAAGTGATTGAAAAAGAATTCGACACGCATTTATTCCCGGTACTTACACCGATGGTTATTGATGCGCACCGTCCGTTTCCTAAGTTATTAAACAAGTCATTGAACTTAGCAGTGACTGTAGGAAATGAAGATACAGAGAAGAAGCGAGAAAAATTAGCAATCGTTCAAGTGCCTTCTGTACTTGGTCGTTACATGGAGCTTGAAGCTGAAGAAGGGCGTCGCACATTCGTTTTAATGGAAGATGTGTTAGCACACTTTATTCATAAGCTGTTCCGAGGGTTTGACGTTACATCGATCACAGCATTCCGTATTACACGTAATGCAGATCTTGCGATTCATGAAGAAGATGCACGTGATTTACTAGCAGAAATTGAAGCGGAATTGAAAAAGCGTCAATGGGGAGCAGCTGTCCGTTTGGAAGTACAAGCAGAGCGTCATAACCCAGAAGTTGTCGACTTTTTAATGAATGAATTAGAAGTAGAAATGAGCCACGTGTACTTTAACAATGCGCCACTAGATTTAACGTTTTTATTCTCGTTCTACGATGAGTTAAAAGCGGATTATCCAACATTGATGTATCCGGTATTTTCTCCACAAGTACCACAAGATTTAATTGGAGAAGACGACATTTTCGAAGCAGCACTTGAAAAAGACTTATTGTTCCACCACCCGTATGAATCATTCGATCCAGTGGTGAAATTAATTGCAAAAGCAGCAGAAGATCCAGACGTTTTAGCTATTAAACAAACACTTTATCGAGTAAGTGGAAACTCACCGATTATTAAAAGTTTAAAGCGTGCAGCAGAAAACGGAAAGCAAGTAACGGTATTGCTTGAATTAAAAGCACGTTTTGACGAAGAAAATAACGTGCATTGGGCGAAGGAGCTTGAAAAAGCAGGTTGTCACGTCATTTACGGAATTATTTACTTGAAGACACATAGTAAGATTTCGTTAATCGTTCGTCGTCGTAACAATAAAATTGAACGATTTGTTCACTTAGGTACAGGTAACTACAACGATGCAACGGCGCGTTTCTATACAGACCTCGGTCTTATTACGTCGAATGAAGAAATTGGAGAAGATGCAACGAACTTCTTTAACCATTTAAGCGGCTATATGGAAAAACCGAAATACAATCATTTAATCGTTTCGCCACTTGATATTCGAGAACATTTCAAAAAGCGAATCGATCAAGAAATTGAATTCCATAAAAAACATGGTAATGGCCATATCGTAGCGAAGATGAACTCGTTATCAGATAAAGATTTAATCGTGAAGTTTTATGAGGCTTCTCAAGCAGGAGTGAAAGTAGAATTAATCGTTCGAGGAATTTGTTGTTTACGCCCAGGAATCCCAGGAGTGAGCGACAATATTAAAGTGACGAGTATCGTTGGACGCTTCTTAGAACATACACGTATTTACTACTTCCACCATAATGGGGATGAAAAAGTATATTTATCATCGGCAGATTTAATGACGCGAAATATGGAACGTCGTGTCGAAATTTTATTCCCGATTTTAGAAGAGCATTTACAAGAGCGTATTAAAGAAGAACTTGAAATTATTCTCGGAGATAATACGAAAGCGCGTATTCAAGATGCAACGGGTGAATATGATTATGTGAAGCCGAAAAAAGGTGCACGTCTCATTAATAGCCAAGAAGAGTTGTGTAAACGTGCGAAGAAAAATGCCTCTAGCTCGAAGCATTCATTAACAGAGCTTCGTAAGAGTAAGATGAAAGGTTTATTAAATCGGATTCCATTCGGTTTATTTAAAAACTTGTAAGAAAAAAGGCGCTACTTTATGAGCGCCTTTTTCAATTTGTGACAAAAATATGAAGTTTGAAAGAAGAAAATCGCTCGATTATAAGTAGATAAGTAGACAAATTCATACTGCTCGGGGTATCCTAGAACTTGATAAATGAAGTTATTTCTAAGGAGGAATTATTGATGGAACGTATGAAACAGATTGCAAAATACGGTACACTTACACCGAAACAAAGCGAAGCATTCCAAAAATGGAACGAGGTAGCATTTAAAGACGGCGCTCTTTCACATAAATTAAAAGAGTTAATGGCGATCGCAGCAGCAGCAACTACAGGTTGTGACTTCTGCTTAGACTTACACGGTAAAGCAGCGAAACGTCTCGGTGTTACAGATAAAGAAGTAGCAGAAGCATTAATGGTAGCAACAGCAAGTAAAGCAGGTTCATCATTCGCACACGGAGCAAACGCATTAAACGTTTTCGACGAGTATGAAGATGACGATTACTTCAAACGTTCATATATGCCAAAAATGATGGAATTAAAAGACGGTGCGCCAGAAGATGCACAAGCATTTTTCGGTTTCACTATGTCAGCATTTGCTGAAGGTGAATTAACAGTAAAAGAGAAAGAATTAATCGCAACAGTTGTTGCATTAATTACATCATGCCCATACTGCATCGAACAACACGTAACGAATGCGAAAAAAGCAGGAGCAACACGTGAAGAAGTTTCAGAAGCAGTATTCATCGCAGCGGCATTAAATGCAGGTAGCGCATTTACACAAGCAGTAATTCCTTTAAAACAATACGATTAATTTGCTTGAACGCGTAGTGATAAATCACTGCGCGTTTTTTGCTTCTAATGATATACTTCAAGTAAACGTTAGAAAAAGGAGTTAACACTCGATGAAACATTTTGTTGCGCAACGAACTGTTGTTTTTTCTGTTGTGCTCATTTTTTTATTGATCGGCTCTCTTTATTTTGTTGAACATAATGAACATTGGTACGATGAAACGATTGTTCAAGTAGTACAAGTAGAGCGCCTCGATGAAGAGTTTATTCGTGATGAGCATCGGAATGAAGATAGAAGGTATACAGAGCGTCTTGAGGCAGTCGTTTTAAACGGGAAGTATGAAGGAAATGACGTCTCGTTTACAAATGAATATAGCGATTCAGGTGCGTATGATTATCCGTATAAAGAAGGAGATAAAATATTTGTCACAATCGATGAAAGAGGCGAAGAGGTTGCACCACTTTATTTAAAGCGTGATCGTTACGTCGTTTGGATGATGTGGGCCTTTGTATTCGTTTTACTGATCGTCGGTCGTCGACAAGGGGTATTATCGATGGTTAGTTTCTTTATAAATGCGAGCGTTCTATATGTCGGACTCGATTTATTTATTCATTTTGATCGATTGAGTTTACTTTTTGTCGCCAGTATTTTAGCGGTTATTTTTACGGTCAGTTCGTTGTTATTTGTTAGTGGATTTCAGACGAAAACGTATGTTGCAATATTGACGACACTCATAGGAACATTTGTAACGATGCTCGTCGTGACTTTTGTTTTATGGATCACGAAAGAGCGCGGAATTTATTATGAGGAGATGCAGTTTTTAACACGTCCTTATTTCGTTATTTTTTTAGCGAGTTTATTGATTGGACTCCTCGGTGCGGTAATGGATGTTGCTATTACGATGGCATCTTCTGTATTTGAGCTGTTTGAAAAAAATCCTTCGATTACGATGGATGCGTTGAAAGAAGCTGGACGAGATATCGGACGAGATATTATGGGGACGATTACGAGTATTTTATTTTTTGCGTATATGAGCGGTTCTATTCCGATGATATTACTTTATGTAATGAATGACGTGCCGCTTAATTATGCATTACCTATTAACTTATCATTAGAACTTGCTCGTGCATTAGCAGGAGGAATCGGTGTCGTATTATCGATTCCACTGAGTTTATACATTTCTATTTGGTTTGCGCGTAGAAAGCAGGTGATTCGATGAATGCACTCGTCGAATTAGGACTCATTTTGTTTATTCTTATGTATATTGTCGGAAGTAAACAAGGAGTACGTGCGTTTTTTGCGTTGTTTTTAAACTTCCTCGTACTACTAATTGCGATCGCCTTTTGGGTCAATCCTGAAGTAAATATGTTCGTCGTTGGTCTACTAACTTTTGTTGCTATCGGTGGTGTTAATTTGTTTTTCATCAACGGTATTAATGAAAAGACGAAAGCTGCATTTTTTGCATTACTCGTCGTCGTTAGTATGCTCGTATTATTTATACGGGTCATTACATCACGAGCGATGATTCAAGGATTTGGAGAAGAAGAAGTAGAAGAGCTCGCGCCATTTTCTCTCTATGTCGGTCTCGATTTTGTGGAAATTGTCGCGATTATTATGATTATGAGTGCTGTTGGAGCGATGATGGATGTTGCGATATCTATTTCGACATCGATGTACGAGTTGTATAAACGAAACGAAAAAATGACGAACCGAGAATTGTTTCAATCCGGAATGACAATCGGTCGGGATATTTTAGGTACAGATACGAACACTTTATTTTTTGCGTTTTTTGGAGGATATTTAGCATTGCTTATTTGGTTTAAAGATTTGTCGTATTCATTTGGTGAAATTTTAAACTCAAAAGTATTTAGTGCTGAAATGATGACGATTTTTAGTGCGGGGATCGGCATCGCTTGTATTATTCCATTGACGTCTATTATCATGGTTTATTATATTCAACGAATGAGAAAAAAAGGTTTATGACCGTCTTTTTTCGGGAATATGTCAAAAGAAAGACAGTTCGAAAAGTCTCGATAGTTTCTTCTGAGAAACTGTTGACTTTCGTGAAAAAATTAAGTAATCTATGGTTCGGAATAAAAATAAGAGACCTCGTTAGGTGAGGCTTCTATATGAAGATACGCTGCTACCCAGACCTGTCTACAGACATTAATGGGGCAACAGAAATTATCGGTTTAAGGTGATTTTCAATGTAGCTGGATTCGTCCTATGTCATATAGTGCTAAAGCT
>JASLGI010000089.1 GCA_030149685.1 Bacillaceae bacterium
AAGATATCGAACAAAATTGTTGTTTAGCAATTGAAGTGAAGCAATATGCAAAAGAAGGAATTTCAGAAGAAGGAGAGTCACAACTCGACCGTTATAAACAAATAACAGATGAAATCGCAGAGAAAACTCGTTCAACGGCTCATTATATTTATTTGACGCCATTACAAACGCCTCCTACGAATGATGCTTGGCATATCGTCGGATATGAGCAACTGATCGAGATAATCGAAGAAGTACTTACTCACTCGCTCCCTCAATCATCTTCACCGTATCAAGAAGACATTGAAAAAATTATCCGAGACTTCAAAGATGAACTGCAGCGCACAGTAAATATTGCGGACAAAGACAATGAAAAATGGATTGATGCACAACTATCGAAGAAAGAGAAAGAGTATACGTCATTACTGGCATTTGAATTAGAACAAGAACGTGAGAAGCCTTATTTTCAGCGACTTGCGCAAAAAGTAGATGATGATGAATTTCCGTTAAAACAGTTAATCGTATTAACAGAAAAATGTCTCAGCTTTCAAGATAAGACACCGAATGATGCCGTCGGTTTATTGATGCGCTACATTTATAATGAACTTTCGGATGATCAACAGCTCGCTCTTGACCTTAACGTGTCATATTCTAATAAAGAGCGTCTATCGAATTTATCGCGAGCAATTTGTCAACGATATGGCCTAGAGCCTCTCACGATTCAGTTGACATCCGGTAAAGGACAAGGCATTCATTTCAAAGCAAAAGACGCGCGATATCGCATCTATCTATCAGGAGATGCAAAGGGCAATTTCCCGAATGACTCGATTCACTTAGTAAAAAGAGGCGACGGTTCTCCGATTACAACATTAGTAAAAGAAGAGGGCGACGTACGAATCAATGCGACGCCGATCAAGAGTGGGCAGTTTCAAGTGACAGAAGAAAGTATTGCTCAAGGCGGCGTTTACAGTAAAGAAGGAGATTTCGTTTCGATAGAACAATTAATAAAAAATTATATTTTGCCCGCTTTGCAAGAATTAGACGAAAAAGCGAAGCAGTGGCGCAAGGAGGGACTCTTATGATTCATGAAGCGATTCAATTTGCGACAGTTTGTCATCGAAATCAAACGAGAAAAGGAACGGATATTCCGTATATTTTGCACTGTTTAGAAGCAGGAGTCATTGCATCGAGTTTAACGAATGAAGCCGGAGTGATTGATGAAGAAGTCGTTGCTGCAGCCATTTTACACGATACGATGGAAGATGCCTTCGTTACGTATGAAACGCTTGTTGAAGTGTTTAACGAAAGAGTCGCGATGCTCGTGCAGGCGCAAAGCGAAGATAAGTCAAAAACGTGGCAAGAGCGTAAAGAAGCGACGATCGACTTTTTACGTCGGAATGAATCTCCTGCAGTCGAAATGGCTACATTATCGGATAAATTGTCGAATATGCGAGCAATTGCCAAAGAATACGCGGTTCGACAAGATGCGATGTGGGAAAAGTTTAATGCAGGAAAAGAGAAGCAACAATGGTATTACACAACTCTCGGAAAATCAATGAAATATGTGAAAGAGACGAAAGAGTATAAAGAATATCAAGCATTAGTTCAAGAGACGTTTCAATAAAGGAGGATACCTCATGGATAAAGTAAAGGTAGAAGTAGAGATCACATTGATCAAGCATATGACAGTTGAAGTAGAGGAATATGAAAGTGTAGAAAGCAAAGTGAGAATCCACTTATTCGAGTTAGAAGAGGAAAATAGAGAAAAATATGAAGAGTTTCTCGGTTCAGCGCGGTTAGAATACATTGACGTTGAAGAAATGAATTTACGCCAAATCGTCCGTCTAGCTATCAATGCATATGATCCGATGTGGTTAGAACCTGGTCATTTCGAAGGTGTGCCGCTCGATGAGTATGACGGTTTGTCAGATCGTGTGTATCGCAAGTTAACACCTGCCTATACGGTCGAACAAATTGCAGAGTTAATTAGTAAAGAAAGTCATCGCACATATCCATTTGAAGAGTTTCCTTTATCACGAACAATTCATCCCGCAAAAGAAATTTACGATTATTTACATTCTTAAATTGTTGAAACCTCGCGCGTACTTGCGAGGTTTTTTGCTTTGTATGATACAGTGAAGAAAAATGAGAAAGTAGGTAGTTGGATGAATGGCGTCGTTATTTTTCTATTGTATTTTGCTTTTTTCACATTGTTGTTTTTTAATCTTTTTTCATATTCATCGATTTTTTCCTATGTTGTATTAAGTGGGTTCGCTGCAAGTTTTGTTACGTTTTTTCATTTTCTTCTTCGTAAAAACGAGAAGAACTAGTGGAATGTTATTGTGAAAAAAGAATGGAGAAGATGTACAAAGTTTGAAGACGTTATGAAAGCAAAAACAATTAACAAAGTTGTCAAAGTTTTGGTTGTTTTAGGTAATCTCTAGTGAACACTGATATATCAATATGTTGAGAGTTTTTTACTATATTTGTGAATTTTTTCACAAACAATTGTGTGAGCAAATGCATTGTATATGTTTTAAAAGAATAATATTGTGGAAGAGTAGAGTAATTACTCAAATCATATTTGGAGGGAAAATACTATGACAATTAATACAGAACAACTAAAAGTAGAAACAGAAAAACGTCTCCAAGACTCATATAAAATGTTTATCGGTGGCGAATGGACAGAAGGAACAGAAGGTCGTAAAATCACGAGCTACAACCCAAGTACAGGAGAGGCTCTTGCAGAGTTTATCGACGCGACACATGCAGACGTTGATCATGCCGTAGAAGTAGCGACAGAAGCACTTAAATCATGGCGTCAAACGAGCCTTGAAGAGCGTAGCAAATATCTTTTAGACGTTGCGGATGCAATCGAAAAAGAAGCAGACTTTTTAGCAATGGTCGAAACACTCGATAACGGAAAACCTTTCCGTGAAGCGCGTTATGCAGATATGAATCTTGTCATCGATCACTTCCGTTACTTCGCAGGAGTGATTCGTTCAGAAGAAGGAACAGCACAGCAATTAGATGGCGATAACTTAACGCTTACCGTACGTGAGCCAATCGGTGTTGTCGGTCAAATTATTCCATGGAACTTCCCATTACTCATGGCAGCGTGGAAAATTGCACCAGCAATCGCAGCAGGTAACACAGTGATTATTCACCCATCTTCAACGACGACATTAAGTTTATTAGAACTTGCAAAAGTATTTGAAGAAGTACTTCCAGCAGGTGTCGTAAACGTCGTTACAGGTCGCGGAGCGGATTCAGGCGATTATATGCTTCACCACGAAGGAATTAGCAAGCTTGCATTTACTGGGTCAACAGAAGTCGGTTACACAGTCGCACGTGCAGCAGCGGACCGCTTAATTCCAGCAACACTTGAACTCGGTGGTAAATCAGCAAACATCTTCTTTGAAGATGCACCATGGGATCGTGCGATTGAAGGAGCACAACTCGGTATTTTATTCAACCAAGGACAAGTATGTAGCGCGGGGTCACGCTTATTCGTTCAAGAAAGCATTTTCGATAAATTCGTTGCGGACTTAAAAGAAGCATTCGAAAATGTGAAAATCGGTCTTCCTTGGGAAGAAGGCGTACAAATGGGTGCGCAAATTAACGAACGCCAACTCGGTAAAATTTTAGAGTACGTTGAAATTGGTAAAGAAGAAGGGGCAACGGTTCTTACAGGTGGTGAACGCTTCGAAGAAGGTCCACTTTCAGAAGGAGCATTTATGAAACCGACGATTTTAGTAGATGCGAATAACAAAATGCGCGTCGCACAAGAAGAAATCTTCGGACCAGTTGCAACGATTATTCCATTTAAAGATGAAGATGATGTTGTAGAAATGGCAAACGACTCAGAGTACGGTTTAGGTGGCGGAGTTTGGTCAACGAACATTAACTCAGCACTTCGCGTAGCGAGCCGCGTTGAAACAGGACGTATGTGGGTGAACCAATATACGAACTTCTCTGCAGGAGCACCATTTGGCGGATATAAAAAATCAGGTATCGGTCGCGAAACATATAAGAGCGTACTCGATGCATATTCACAAACGAAAAACATCTTCATTAGCACAAAAGAAGAAAAAGACGGCTTATATTAATCCGTTCAAAAGAGTAGCGATTGCGCTACTCTTTTTTTGTTTGAAAAAGTTCTTTTTTAAACGAGGAAAGAACGTTGCAACAGTTTTGAAAATCGGCTACAATACGGGCGTTACTATGAGAAAGTAAGGTGAGAAAATGGTACGTGTAAACGAAGATAAAACATTTGAAGCAGTGATCGAAGAATTAGATACAAAAGGAGAAGGACTCGTTCAAGTTGAAAGTGTTTCTCGTAAAGGAAAAGTATATCGTTCGAAATTGTCGATTCCTTATACATTGCCTGGGGAGAAAGTAAAGGCACAAGTAGCGATGCCTTATCGAAAAAACCGAGCGAAATTGTTAGAAGTACAAGAAGCGCATCCTGAACGAATTGCGCCACGTTGTGCACATTTCGGCTTATGCGGAGGATGTTCATGGCAACATTGGACATACGAAGCACAACTTGAACAAAAAACGAATCAAGTGAAACAATATTTAATCGATAACGGTCATGATCCATCGCTTGTCCGTCCGACAATACCAGCGGTCGATAGTTGGCATTACCGCAATAAAATGGAATTTACGTTTCGGGCAGACGGTGCGATCGGTTTGCACGTAAAAGGAAGTTATAAAGATATTATTGAGTTAGAAGAATGTCATATCGCGACAAAATTAATGATTGATGTGACAAAACTCGTCGGTGATTGGGTAAAAGAGGTAGGTCTTCCTGGTTACAATAAAGAAACGAATGAAGGACTCTTTCGAAATGTCATCGTCCGTCATTCTGCAGCAACAGGCGAAGTAATGCTCGCTTTATTTGCAACAGAGCGTCCGAATGAAACGCATCAGACAGAATTACTCGTTCAACGAATGAATGAACGAATCCCAGAAGTGAAAAGTTTACTTTGGCTCGTCAACCGAGACATCGGCGATCGTACTCAAGCAGAAGAGACGATTGTTTTAAGCGGACGTGACTTTATTTATGATGAGCTAAATGATTTCCGTTTCCGTTTATGGTTCGACACATTTTTCCAACCGAACCCTCGTCAAGCAGAGGTACTCGTTGATTTGGCAATACAAATGGCGGATCCACAGCCAGATGAGCGTATGGTTGACCTATTTTGTGGAGTAGGAACATTTTCTTTACCGTTTGCTCAACACGTGAAAGAATTATACGGTGTAGAAATTGTCGAAACGTCGATTGAGTCGGCTAAACGAAACGCGAAAGATAATGGTATTTCAAATGCGAAGTTTTTCGCTCAAGATGCACGTCTCGGTCTTCGTGATGTCATCGATACGTATGGAATTCCGGATTTACTTCTCGTGGACCCACCACGTTCGGGTACAGGAGGAAAAGTGATGCGCCGTATCGCACGAACAGAAGCAGCACGCGTCGTTTATGTTTCTTGCAATCCGAAGACATTTGCAGAAGATATTACACATATGCTTGATTTCGGCTACGAATTAGAAGTCGTTCAACCAGTCGACCAATTCCCACAGACGTATCATATTGAAACTGTCAGTGTATTACGAAAAACATCACCAGCAACACGTTGATAATCGAATAAAAACTCGCTTCTTTGGAAGAGGCGAGTTTTTTCGGTTAAATCTTTTAAAATATTTGGTGTTCTGTGCGAGATTTGATATAATAAAAGGAATTAAATAACAAAAAATGTTTTCTAGGGTTCCGCATATTGGATGGTCTGGACCGAGAGAAGACGCACAAGTTGTCTTGTGTCACGGAAGGATAAAAGCCTGGGAGAAACTACGTTGTAGTGTTCTCTCGGGCTTTTTTTATTGGAAAAGGAGGCGTTTGATATGAAAGCAGGATGGTGGATGGTCGGAGTTGCTGCAGTTTTTGAAGTGTTATGGGTCATTGGGTTGAAACATGCGACGACATCTCTTATGTGGGTAGGTACGTTGATAGCGATCGTCGTTAGTTTTTATTTCATGGTACGCGCTGGTGAAACGGTAGCGGTCGGCACAGTATATACGGTCTTTGTCGGGCTCGGGACAGTCGGTACGACCGCCGTCGACATGCTCGTATTTGGCGAACCGCTTCAAATCGTCAAAGTATTATTGATTGCCTTATTATTAGCTGGAGTCATCGGTTTAACATTGATTCAAGATGAAGAAAAGGAAGGTGAAGAATGATGGCATGGGGTGCATTAGTCGTTGCAGGTATTTTTGAAATGCTCGGTGTATTATCGATTCATCGAGTGTTGTCTACGCCGTCTTGGCGAACATTTTTATTATTTCTCGTGACCTTTAGTTTAAGTTTCGTGTTACTTTGGTGGGCAATGCTCGAAATTCCGATGAGTACAGCTTATGCTGTATGGACGGGTATTGGTGCAACAGGAGGAGCATTGCTCGGCATGATCTTTTTCGGAGAATCGACCGATTGGAAACGACTCCTCTGTATCGGGTGTATTTTAGCAGCCGCTGTTGGACTAAAAATAATTGCTTAAACGAGGAAAAACCGATCTTTTTCAAAGGCGAGTCCCCTCTAGATGAAGTATTAAATCATATTGTCGTTAGGAAGTGGAAATGATAGACTATTCATAAATAATAGAATGGAGAATGTCCATCATGAGCTTCTGGGATAAAGTAGGGAAAATGGCAGGTGCAATTGTAGAAAAAGTGCCTGGAATAATGAAAACAATCGTTACAAAAGGTCAAGAGCATCAAGCAAAGACGACTCAAAATCAAACGAGTCCATATGAAAAGAAAGTTCAGAAGCTTAAGCGAAATAGTGGGGATATGCATACAGTAAAAAGAGAACCGACTCGACAATACGTAGAACAATATCAAAAAGATTTAGGGATCGATAGAAGTCCTACGGGTGAGTTGCTGTACGGGGATTTTACGATTGATGAGTGGGACGGTTTTTGGGGAAGTATAGGTCGTTTAAAAACTGCTAACTTAACTCCTTATAATGAATATGTAGGGTTGTACCGACACGTAATCGATGGAAAAGTTATGTATGTAGGACGAGCGATCGAATTCAACGACGGTGGATTCGAAAAGCGCTTAACCGATGAACGAAAAAGTCTCGATAGTGCCCGACAACATAGATCTGGTCAATTCATTTATGAACATTTGGATCAAATAACGACTGATATTTTAGTTGTTGGTGAGACGCAGGAGGACGTAAGATTGACGAAAGTGTTAGAAGGAAAGTTTATCGCTAGATTTAGACCTCCTTGGAATAAACAATAGTTCATCGATTCTTTTCGTATCACGAAAAAACTCGCTTCTTTTGAAGAGGCGAGTTTTTGTATTAAAAGAATCCGAGTAATTTGAAAGACATTGCGAGTACGGTAATGACGAGGAACACTTTGATCCATTTATCCCCTTTATGAATGGCGATGGAACTACCGACGAGTGCCCCAAGAGCATTTCCGACAGCGAGTGTAATTCCGATCAGCCAGTTCACTTGTCCATTCCAAATGAAGACGACGAGAGAAGCAGAAACGAAGAGTCCTGTGACGAACACTTTAATCGCGTTCGATTGAATCAGGGAAATACCGAAGACCGCTGTGAGTGTGGCGATAATGAAAAATCCGGCTCCTGCTTGGATAAATCCACCGTAAATGCCGATAAAGAAAAATAATATACCGCCGATGATCGTTTGTTTTCGTGTAAATGTAGCATCTGCTGCAAGGTCCGATGTTTTTAATGGTTTCCAAACGATAAAAATAACAGTAATGACCATCATGACCGCAAGTAGTGCGTTGAACCATTCGTCTGAAATAGAAATCGCTAAATTTGCTCCGATAATCGAACCAATTACGGCTGGAATACCGAGTGTGTAGCCGAGACGACGATTGAAATGCCCGCTACTACGAAATTTCATCGTTGCGACGATACTTTGAACGACGAGTGCGACACGGTTCGTACCGTTAGCGACAGCAGAAGGAAGACCGAGGAAAATTAATGTCGGTAATGTAAGTAGTGAACCACCTGCTGCGACTGTATTAATAACGCCTGCGATAAAGCCGACTGAAATGACAATGAGTAATGTAAGTATGTCCATAATCGTTCATCCTTTTTCATCAGTATAAGGAAAGAGAAATAGAAAAACAAGTATCCGCTTACATTAGTAGATTTATGGGTATTCACCTAATTAATAAGGAAACATTAGGTACATTTTACCGAAAATAGGTAAAAAGGTTTTCGCTTGGAAGTCAAGGGTAGAAATAGACTAGCGGCAAGCAGCAGATAGGAGGGATTCTTTTGAAGAGATTTTTTAGTTTTCTATTCGGGTTACTCATTCTCATCGTCGTAGGTGTCTTATCTTTTCTCGCTTTTGAAAACTTCTTGCCATATCGAGCAGAGTTATTATTAGTACAAACTCCTTGGTTCTTGCCAACACTCGGAGTGCTCATCGGTTTGTTAGTGATTGCTGCGATCGGCTTCATCATATTTGCACTCAAGCCTTCCCATAAAAAGCGAGGGTTATATTTAGAATATGATGATGGTGAAATTTATCTGAATAAAAAATCTATTGAGAAAACTGTGCAACATACAGTAGCTAAATATGATGATATTCGCCAACCGAAAGTAGATGTTACATTGTATCAAACGAAACAAGCCTCTTATCTTGATATCGCAGTCGATCTTCTCGTCGCTCAAACATCGAATGTGCAAACATTGTTAACGACATTAAGAGAAGATATTAAACAGAGCGCAGAGCATTTTTCGGAGCTCCCAGTACGGGATGTCACGATTAATGTCATCGATCAAAAAGCTTTGAAAAAGCGTGTGATTTAAGTGAGGAGGTCATCGTATGAATGACAAAAAGCGCTGGAGACAATTGTTTGATGAGTATCGATGGCGCATTATCGGATTTACTACGATGCTCATCATCGCCATTTTGTTTTTAACATTAGGCTTTTGGAAAACGACGCTTATCGTCCTACTTTGTGGCATCGGTGTCGGTATAGGATATGCAAAAGATCGTACAGAAGATTTTTTAGTATTCCTAGATAAAATTAGATAATGGAAAAGGGGAAATTTATTATGTCAAACAAACAAACAGAACAATACAACCGTCAAACAGGAGTTAACAACGAGGAGCCAGAGTTCGA
>JASLGI010000108.1 GCA_030149685.1 Bacillaceae bacterium
GTAACGTATGGCATAATATCCCTCTTTCCTTTGCAATTCGTTATAGTATAGATACTATCAAATTAGGGAGGCAAAAGATATGACGAAGAAAAAGATGAGTTTTACGATTATTAAAGACGATCCGACAGATGGCCATAAAGGATTTGGTATTGGAAGTGTATCATTAGAAAACGTATCTCCTGTTTTTGTCGACGTACAAGAGGAAGAAGCATATATTGAAGTTGGTGCGATGCACGCACGTGGACCGACAGAGCGTGGGATTAAATTTACGACCGACCGCGCAGATTCAGAAGGTGGAAAACCGTACTGGCTCGTTTGGGTAACGGTCGCTTTCAATGAAGAAGGCCCGTATTATGCAGGAGCAGCTGCATGTGAAATGGTCGTTAACCGTGAAAAACGCCGCGGATATAAAATTTTAGCAGATCACGTCAACAATATGGACCGCTCGATGAAAGGACGCATTATCGTCGATGAAATGGACGAGCGCTCAAAAGAAGTGCTCGCGAACTTCTTAAAAGAGCATAACGAAGAGATGTGGTCACGTAGTAAAGAACTTCAAGAAGCATTACGAGGATAAATTGAAGATGAGGGCTCGCGCTCTCATCTTTCCACTTTTTTAGAAGAGAGGTATAACATGAAACGCCAAGCAATTTTACGGATTCATTCACTCATTCAACATCCAGGCGACAAGCCGATGATCGACCAACAACAATTGAATGCGACGTGGATTCAAAAAGGAACGACGGACTACATACAATATAAAGAAACACGTGAAGGCCAAGAAGTACGAACGACGGTAAAAGTAACTGATGAGGAAGTACTCATTTTACGTGGTGGAGATATTGACATGCGATTACCACTTAAAGCACATACGACGCAACGTGGAACGTATCGCAATGAGCCGCTCGTTTGGGCGATGATGGTCGAAGCAGAAGATGTGACGATCGAACGCTCAGAAGAAAAAAACAAATGGCGCGCGACGTACCGATTACATATCGGTGAAGAAGAAATTGGAAAATATACATTAACGATGACTTATACGGAGGGAACATTATGAACGCAGTAAAACAAGTACAAACCGCAATTAAAGAAGCTTTCGCAAAAGCGATTCAACAAGCAGGCATTAAAGAAGATATTACAGCAGAAGACATTCATTTAGAAACGCCGAAACAGAAAGAAAATGGTGACTATGCGACGAATATGGCGATGCAGTTAACGAAAGTAGCACGAAAAGCACCGCGTATGATCGCAGAAGATATTATCGCGCATCTCGATACGGAAGGAACGTCGATCGATACAGTCGAAATTGCAGGACCTGGATTTATGAACATCCGTCTGAAAAAAGACTTCCTCGCAGACGTTTTGACAACGATTCATGACCAAGGTGATGACTACGGTCGTTCAACAGCAGGAGAAGGGACGAAAATTCAAGTCGAATTCGTCTCAGCGAACCCGACAGGTGACCTTCACTTAGGACATGCGCGCGGAGCGTCACTCGGAGATTCATTATGCAATATTTTAGACTTTGCGGGTTACGACGTTGCTCGTGAATATTATATTAACGACGCTGGAAACCAAATTGATAACCTCGCGATTTCAATCGATGTTCGTTATCATGAAGCGCTCGGCGCGGAAAAAGAGATGCCAGAAGATGGGTATCGCGGACAAGATATTATCGACTTTGCACAATCGATCATCGATGAAGATGGCGACAAATGGCTCGAAGTCGAAGAAAAAGAACGTCTCGCACATTTCCGTGAAAAAGGACTCGAGTACGAGTTAGAAAAAATTAAACAAGACTTAGAAAACTTCCGCGTCACATTCGACCACTGGTTCTCAGAAACGTCACTTTACAAAGACGGTAAAGTCGAAGAAGCAATCGAAAAATTACGCGCAAACGGTCACGTCTTTGAAGAAGACGGGGCGACGTGGTTCCGTTCAACGACATTCGGTGACGATAAAGACCGCGTATTAATTAAAAAAGATGGTTCATATACGTATTTAGCGCCAGACATTGCGTATCATGAAGATAAATTAAACCGTGGATTCGATAAACTCGTCAACATTTGGGGAGCCGACCACCACGGATATATTCCGCGAATGAAAGCGGCGATCGAAGCGCTCGGATACGACAAAGGAACGCTCGAAGTCGACGTTGCGCAAATGGTACAATTGTATAAAGACGGCGAACAGTTCAAAATGAGTAAACGTACAGGAAAAGCTGTTACATTACGTGAACTCGTCGAACTCGTCGGATTAGATGCGGCACGTTACTTCTTCGCGATGCGTTCAGGGGATGCGCAAATGGACTTCGATTTAGATTTAGCTGTTTCCGAATCGAATGAAAACCCAGTGTATTACGCACAATATGCACACGCACGAATTGCATCGATTTTACGTCAAGCAAATGAAGCAGGTCTTACTTCTTCATTAGAACATGTCGGTCAATTGACAGAAGAAAAAGAAGAAGACCTTTTAATGAAGCTCGGTGACTTCCCACAACTCGTTGCAGATGCGGCTCGTTTACGTGCACCACATCGCGTGACGACTTACGTGCAAGAGTTATCAGCGACATTCCACAGTTTCTATAACGCACACAAAGTAGTCGACGAAGAGGCGAAAGAATTATCATCTGCTCGTCTTGCGCTCGTTGAAGCGACGAAACAGACGATCAAAAATGCTTTACGTCTCGTCGGCGTATCAGCACCTGAAAAAATGTAAAGATGAAAAAGAAAAGTGTATGCGATCTCGGATGAGAGGCATGCACTTTTTTTCATAGTAGAATGCAGTAAAAAGGTAGTTTTTCCTTCTTATTGTCGCTATACTCGAGTTGTCACAGGGAAAAGGTGCTCGTATAGACGAGAGAATAGGGAAGTGAGTGCAAGTCTCACACGGACCCGCCACTGTAACGTTCATTGAACGAAGTCAGGAGACCTGCCTTTTTCTGCGAGCTCTGAGACGAGGTAATCTAGAGATGAAAGTTCCTCACTTTCAGCTCGTCGTGACGAATAAAAGGAGGAAAAATAATGAAGATGAAACAAACATGGCTCGCTATACTCGGAGCTTTTCTATCGGTCTTTATGCTCGGAGCATGTACAGAAGAGAGCGCACCGAAAGAGTCAGCAACATCGACAGAAGAAATTACTATCGATCGAGACGATATTTTTACAAAAGATGCGACAGGAGAAGCTGTATCGATCGATGAACTACCTGAGACGATTATTTCTCTCATGCCGAGCAATACGGAAATTTTGTACGCATTAGATGAAGGAAGTCGTGTGATCGGTGTGACAGAGTTTGATGATTATCCAGAAGAAGTGACGAAAAAAGAGCAAGTTGCCGGGATGGAGTGGAATGTCGAAAAGATCATCGACCTTCAACCAGATCTCGTCTATGCACATGAAATGAGTATACCTGCAGCGGATGCGGCGATTCAGCAGTTGCGCGATGCAGGAATTACAGTGTTCGTTATGCCGAATGCTGAAAGTTTCGATGAAACGTTTCGTCAAATTCGTACGATGGCAGCACACTTACGCGTAGATGAGCGCGGTGAACAGATTATCAACGATATGAAAGAAACGATCGACGACGTGCAAGCGATGAAAGGGGACGAACCGACACGTTCTGTATTCGTTGAGACGAGTGCAGCACCCGATATTTACGCACCAGGCAATGGGACATTTATTCAAGAGATGTTAGATATTATCGGGGCAGACAATGTCGTAAAAGAAGACGGGTGGGTGTCTTATAGTACCGAACGCGTCATTGAAGAAAATCCTGACGTCATCATCGTCATGTACGACTACGTGCCGAATGCGGTAGAGGAATTGAAAGAGCGCAGCGGTTACGAGACGTTAACAGCGGTGAAAGAACAACGCGTCTATCAAGTCGATGAAAATTTACTTAGTCGAACAGGCCCTCGTTTAGCAGAAGGGCTACGCGCTTTAGCAGAAGCGATTTATGGAGAAAGTGGCGAAGAAGAGGAAGCGCTCGATGACGCTGCATAATAGGCGAATGATTGGATCTGTCATCTTATTTCTTTTGATAAGTTGGCTCGCACTTCGAAGCGGAGCGGTATCATTACCGCTTCGCGTTTTCTTATTTGACGGGTCAGAAGCAGAACGTGCGATTTTATGGCAAGTGCGAGCACCGCGTGTATTTCTTGCAGGACTCGTCGGAGCAGCGCTCGCTTTAAGTGGGCTCGTCTTTCAAACATTGTTGCAAAACCCACTCGCTGAACCGTACACATTAGGAGCTTCCAGTGGAGCGGCGTTACTTGCCGTGATGACGATGACATTCGGATGGACAACTTTTGGATTATGGACTGTACCTGTTTTTGCGATGCTCGGAAGTGTCGGTACATTGTTTCTTTTATTTACGTTCGTTCGTTTGGTCGACCGGACATTTCCGATGACGGTCGTTTTATTAATGGGGTTACTCATCGGTTCGTTTTTTGGGGCGCTCGTTTCTCTCCTCGTCATCTGGAGTGGAGATGAGTTGCGAAGTGTCATTCATTGGTTGTTTGGAAGTGTTGCGATGCGCAGTTGGGAACATGTCGCTTTTGCAAGTATCTTCATCGGACTTAGTGCGTTTACTTTATTTCTTTTTCACCGCTCGCTCGATGCGTTACAATTTGGCGAACGAGAAGCATTTATTGCGGGAGTCAATGTCGTTTTAGTGAAAAAATATACGCTTATTTTTGCTGCGACACTAACAGGAGCGGCTGTTGCAGTGAGCGGTGTGATCGGCTTTGTCGGTCTTATCATTCCACATGTCACTCGGAAAATGTTCGGATACACACACCGCGTGACGATGCCGCTTGCGATGATTCACGGGGCAACATTTCTCATATTCATTGATTGGTTAAGTCGTGTATTACTTGCACCGCGCGAGTTACCTCTCGGTGTGATGACCGCATTGATCGGTGCGCCGATTGTCGCTTATCTATTTTATTATTACCGGAAGGAGGCGATGTAATGTTACGAGTACATCAGCTCAGTTGTGGGTATACGAAGAACGATACGATTCATGATGTCACTTTTTCACTCGCGCGAGGGGATATTGTCGGCATCATCGGACCAAATGGTGCAGGGAAATCGACATTGCTCGATACATTAGTCGGCTTACTACCTCGAACGTCCGGTGATATTACATATGATGGTACATCGCTTGATGCCTTACGACCGAAAGAACGAGCGAAAATCGTCACATTACTTTCTCAACGGCTTCCTCCTTATCGGCAAACAGTGGAACAATTTCTCACGCTCGCTCGTTATGCCTATGACGACTCAAAAGAAGATGAGCAAATCATTCATCAAGCGCTCGACGTATTTGAACTCACGAAGTGGCGCCATCAGTCATTAGCTTCTCTTTCAGGAGGGGAAAGACAGCGCGTTTATTTAGCGAAAACATACGTTCAAGAAACGCCTTATCTTTTACTTGATGAACCTGCGACGTATTTAGATCTCGGCGCAGAACAAAAATTGTATCGTTATTTGCGGGCGTTAGCGAAAAAAGGGAAAGGGGTCTTACTCGTTTCTCATAATATAAATAGTGCCGCGATGTATTGTGATCGCCTCTTGTTGTTACAAAACGGTCGTCTTCGCGCGGAAGGACGTCCGAAAGAAGTGTTAACGAAGGAGCGACTTAAAAGAGTTTTTGGTGCCGAACTTGAAACGATTGAAGCAAATGATACGTATCAGTTTATATGGAAGGAGTGAAGAGATGTCGATTTATACGAAACGAGGAGATGACGGAGATACGTCTCTACCGAAGGAGCGTATGACGAAGTTTCATCCGAAAGTCGAAGCGCTCGGAGCGATCGATGAATTAAACGCTCATATCGGTTTTGCACGTAGCCTCTGTTTGGAACCTGATTTACAGGCACGACTAGAACGCATTCAGCAAGAGCTGTTTGATGTCGGTACGATTGTTGCGATGACGTCGAATGAACCGCATGAAGGGTTACATGAAGCGACGAAAGAAATGGAGCGCCTCATCGATCAGTGGACAGAGGAGTTACCCCCTTTGCAACAATTTATTTTACCGAGCGGTACATCACTCAGTGCGAGCTTACATATCGCCCGTACGATCTGTCGCCGGGCGGAACGAGAAGTCGTTCGTGCACATCAAACGACCGCACTTTCATTCCATATGCGTCAGTACATGAATCGCCTTTCTGATTTTTTGTTTCTATTTGCACGAAAAGTAAATGCATTAGCCGGTCAAAAAGAAGAGACATATGTACGTGGCAGTGATGTTTTTCAAACGAAAAAAAGAAAGAGTAGAAAAGAGTAGTTTTTAAGAAACGTTCGGCGTATAATATGACGTTAGAAAGAGGTGTTTCACGGATGAAATTGCGCTATCATCTCATCATCGTAGGCATTATCATCGCTCTCATCTATTGGCTCTACAACGATGGGCTCGGTGCGATTCCGTTTTTGCTCGCGGCTATTTATTTAGGAGTCGTCGGCTTTTTTGATTACAAAAACCTCAAAGACGAAAATAGAAATAACCTCGATAAAAGAAAATGATGGAATGAAGAAAGGACGTGTCCGACGAGATGGATATTTTACAGTTAACGAAAAAACAGCTTCAAGAAGAATCACTCATCGATATTGCTTATGCACTTTTAACTGAAAAAGAACAGTCGATGACAGTAGTTGATTTGTTAGAAGAGATTCGAAAAGTGACCGGTTTTACGAAAGCAGAAATGCAAGAGAAGATTGCTCAGTTTTATACAGATATGAATGTCGATGGACGTTTCCTCGCATTAGATGAAGGCCAGTGGGGACTTCGTGAATGGTATCCGATCGATCAAATTAAAGAAGAAACAGCTCCGGTCGTTAAAACACACGAAGATGAAGAAGACTTCGGTTTAGAAGAGTTAGAAGACCTCGAAGTAGAGGAAGAAGACGATCCATTGTTAGAAGATGACGAAACAGAAGAAGACATTGTCGAAGGTGCTGATGAGGAAGAATTCGACGATTATGACGAAGAAGATTTCGATTTACCAGAAGATGAATTTGAAGATGTTGAATAAATGGACACTATTTTGATTGTACTTGACTTCAATCAATGAACGATTTAAGATTTGATTGGGCCTAAAAATTAGAAGGCACATGAAAACGTGTAATAGCGCTCCAATGTTGTAGTTAATTCTACAGCCGTGGAGCGCTTTTTTCTTTGATAGGTAAGTGACGTAATTTGTAGAGATGAATGGAGGAACTACGTAGTCATGACGAAATATATTTTTGTTACCGGTGGTGTCGTATCATCACTCGGAAAAGGAATTAACGCTGCCTCACTCGGCCGCTTATTAAAAAATAGAGGATTAAATGTAACGATTCAGAAGTTCGACCCTTACATTAATATCGACCCAGGTACGATGAGTCCTTATCAGCACGGGGAAGTATTCGTAACGAAAGATGGTGCGGAAACGGACTTAGACTTAGGTCATTATGAACGTTTCATCGATATTGAGTTAAATAAGTATTCGAACGTTACGATGGGAAAAGTGTATTCACGCGTATTAAAGAAAGAGCGTCAAGGCGCTTATAAAGGTGCGACAGTACAAGTAATTCCTCACGTAACGAATGAAATTAAAGATCTCATTCAACGAGCAGGCCGCGAAATGAATGCGGATGTCGTTATTACAGAGATTGGGGGAAGTGTCGGAGATATTGAGTCACTTCCTTACTTAGAAGCTTTACGCCAGATGAAAACAGACCTTCCAGACAACGACGTGATGTATATTCATAACACATTGATTCCGTATTTAAGCGCAGCGGGAGAAATGAAAACGAAACCGACACAACATAGTGTAAAAGAGCTTCGTAGTCTCGGAATTCAGCCAAATATGATTGTGACACGTAGTGAATATCCAGTGCCACAAGAGATGAAAGATAAAATTGCACTCTTCTGTAATATTCGTCCGACAGAAGTCATTGAAGCACTCGATGCGGAAACACTTTACGAAGTACCGCTCAACCTTCATGCACAACAGATGGATAAACTCGTCGTTGATTTCCTCGGACTTGAAACGCATGAGCCGGATTTAACAGAGATTCAAGATCTCGTAAAACTCGTGAAATCACTCGATAAAGAAGTGACGATCGGACTCGTCGGTAAATACGTCGAACTTCCAGATGCGTACATTTCAGTCGTTGAAGCATTAAGCCATGCAGGATATGAGTTCGGTGCAGATGTGAAAGTAAAATGGATCGATTCAGAAGATGTAACGAAAGAAAACGTCGAAGAGATGCTTTCAAGTATTGACGGTGTCGTTATTCCTGGAGGATTCGGAAGTCGCGCGATCGACGGAATGATCGAAGCGATTACGTATGCACGTACAAATCAATTACCAACATTCGGAATCGGTCTCGGGATGCAATTACAAGCAGTCGAAGTCGCACGCAATGTTGCAGGATTAGAAGGTGCGCACTCAGTAGAATTCGATGCGGATGCACCGCATAAAGTCGTTGAACTTCACCACGCATGTGAATTCGACCGCGCGAGCACATTACGCTTAGGAGCAATTCCATTTGAGATGGAAAAAGACTCACAAGCAGCGAAAGCATATGAAACACTTGAAGCGAGCGAACGTTATCGTCATCGTTTCGAAGTAGCGACAAACTACGCACCAGCACTTGAAAAAGCAGGATTTTCAGTAACGGCACGTACGACGGAAGACCATGGCGCAGATATCGCGATTATGGAATTACACGATCACCCATTCTTTATGGGAACACAATTCCATCCAGAATTCACGTCACGTCCGACACGCCCACAACCGCTCATTCGTGAGTTCGTTCGTGCAGCGATTGAACATCAATAAAAAATAGTCATTAACGAAAGAAAAACCTAGTGATCTTTTACTTCAAGTAAAAGGTCGCTAGGTTTTATTTTTTGTGAAATTAGTCGTTCATTTCTTCTGCAACGATGGCGCGATATTGCATGAGCACCGCTTCAAAAATAAAGGTTGCGAGTAAACTGTGTGGGCGTCCGACGCGCTCACCGCTA
>JASLGI010000128.1 GCA_030149685.1 Bacillaceae bacterium
GAAAAGGAGAAGAAATCATATGACGAAATATTTCGGAACTGACGGTGTTCGAGGAATTGCTAACCAAGAATTAACACCGGAGTTAGCTTTTCGATTAGGGCGTATCGGAGGATACGTGCTAACAAAAAATGAAAAAGAACAACCACAAGTGCTCGTAGGTCGTGATACACGAATCTCTGGTCAAATGTTAGAAAGTGCGCTCGTCGCAGGTCTTATGTCGATCGGAGTTGAAGTAATGACACTCGGTGTAATTAGCACGCCAGGTGTTGCTTATTTAACACGTGTGATGAATGCACAAGCAGGAGTAATGATTTCTGCATCACATAACCCTGTTGCAGATAATGGGATTAAGTTTTTCGGCGCAGATGGTTTTAAATTAACAGATGCGCAAGAAGAGGAAATCGAACAACTGTTAAATGCAGAAGAAGATGAATTACCACGTCCAATCGGTGGAAATGTCGGTTCGATTACGGAGTACTTCGAAGGTGGACATAAATACATTCATTATTTAAAACAGACAGTCGATACGTCATTTGAAGATATTCACGTAGCGATCGATTGTGCGCACGGAGCAACGAGCTCTCTTGCGACACATTTATTCGCTGATTTAGAAGCCGAAATATCTTCAATGGGTGACACGCCAGACGGTTGTAATATTAACGAAGGCGTCGGTTCGACACATCCAGAGAAGTTAGCGGAGTTTGTCGTTGAAAAAGAAGCCCATATCGGCGTTGCTTTTGACGGTGATGGAGATCGTGTAATCGCTGTAGATGAAACAGGAAAGATCGTCAACGGTGATGAAATTATGTTTATCGTAGCGAAATATTTACATGAAAAAGGGAAACTTTCAAAAGGAACGCTTGTTTCGACAGTGATGAGTAATATCGGTTTCTACAAAGCACTTGAAAAGCAAGAAATTGAAAGTATTCAAACAGCTGTTGGTGACCGTTACGTCGTTGAAGCGATGCGTAAAGGGGACTACAATTTTGGTGGCGAGCAATCAGGTCATATCGTATTCCTCGACTACAATACGACAGGAGACGGCTTATTAACGGCTGTCCAACTCGTCCAAATTATGAAAGAAACAGGGAAGAAATTATCAGAACTTGCAAGTGAGATGACATTATTCCCACAACGACTCGTCAACGTACGCGTTTCCGATAAAGAACACGTAACGGAAAACGAGCGTGTCGCAGCGGAAATCGCAGCGGTAGAAGAAGAACTCGGTAAAAATGGCCGCGTACTCGTTCGTCCATCAGGTACAGAACCACTCGTGCGCGTCATGGTAGAAGCACCGAGCGATGATGAGTGTGAACGCCAAGTGGAGCGAATCGCAACAGTCGTTCGAGAAGAAATGGGTATTGCTTAATAGAAAAAACAGCGCCTCTTAAAAGAGACGCTGTTTTTTTGTTTTAATTGGACGGTTGTGAAAATTTATTACGAATATAGATCGCCGCACCATTTAATAAGAGTAATAAAAGTAATAATACGATGATCGTTGCCGCTGCGAGATTCGCATATTCTGCTGTGAGAGAAGAATCAAGTGTCCAGTAATAAATTTGCATCGGTAACACAGTGAATTTATCGAAAACACCGCCAGGGTATGGAATGAGTAACGCAGGAATACCGATCGCAACGAGGGGAGCAGTTTCTCCAATCGCACGAGACAATGCAAGAATCGCACCGGTCATCATACTCGGTAACGCAACAGGCAATATAACTTCGCGCATCGTTTGCCATTTCGTCGCGCCCATCCCATAAGCAGCTTCTGCCAAATCGTTCGGAACGGCTCGTAACGCTTCTTGACTTGCGACGATGACAATAGGCAAAATGAGAAGCGACATCGTCAGCCCTCCAGCAAGAACGACATTGCCTAAATTCATAAAACGAACGAAAACCGTCAGGCCGAGTAGTCCGTAAACAATCGACGGTACACCAGCTAAGTTCGCAATATTCATTTGAATGAATTTCGTCCAACGATTATTCGGCGCATACCATTCTAAATAAATCGCTGTCGAAATGCCGATAACGAGTGTGACAGGTGTAACGACCGCCATGAGCCAAAGCGTTCCTAAAATCGCTCCGAGTATCCCTGCTCTTTCAGGGTCCGTCGATAACGGACTCGTTAAAAAATCCCACGATAAAAAGGAAATACCTTCTGAAAAGACACGATAAAGTAAAAGGCCGAGCATCGTTAATGCAAATAACGTCGCGAGTAAAAAGACGAATCGAGCGAATCGGTCGATCCCCGCACGCATACGAATATTATTTTTCCCTTCCAATTAATACTCCTCCTTCCAACGGTTTGAGACGTATCGAGCAGCCATGTTCATCAGTAAAGTAAAGACGAACAACGTCATCGCGACGGCATATAAACTGTAATAAATCGTTGAACCTGCTGCAGCATCTCCACCGGTCACTTCGACGATATAAGAAGTCATCGTCTGCATCGATTGTGTCACGTCGAGTGTAAAGTTTTTCGTACTACCACTTGCGATCGTGACGATCATCGTTTCGCCAATCGCTCGTGAAATCCCGAGAAGAAAAGCAGCAACAATCCCACTCATCGCTGCAGGAATCACGACTTTTCGCGTCACTTCAAACTTCGTCGCACCAAGTCCGAGCGCTCCATCGCGTAAAGCAGCAGGCACTGCACGCATCGCATCTTCTGATAAAGAGGCAATCATCGGAATAATCATAATTCCCATGACAATCCCAGGACTTAAAATATTCGTCGTTTCCAAAGAAGGAATGACTTTTTGCAGCAAAGGAGTAACGAATAAAAAGGCGAAAAATCCGTAAACGATCGTCGGAATACCAGCGAATAACTCCAACATCGGTTTAAATATTTTACGTACGCGACTCGGTGCATATTCACTTAAATAAATCGCGGCCATCAGCCCGATTGGCACCGCGACAAGCATCGCAATAACTGTTGAGACGAGTGTTCCGAGAACGAGTGGTAAAATACCGAATTCAGGATTTTGACTCATCGGTTTTAACACCGTACCTGTGAAAAACTCGACAAAAGAAACACGTGTGAAAAATTGAATCGTTTCTGATAATAATGTAAGAACGATCCCAATCGTCGTCAATACACTGACGAGCGCCGTCGCCAAAAGTAAATAAGGAATGATCCGTTCCAATTTGCGTTTCGGGGATACTTGTTGATAGTTTTTCGCAATTAATTGTTTCACTGACTGAGACACGACTAACATCCTTTCAAAAAAGCTACTAGCAATCTAGTAGCTTTCATTTGTCATTATTTTTTTAATTGTTCAATCGCCTCTAACATCTCATTTGCTTCCTCTTCAGGAATCGGTGCGAAACCTGTATCACTTGCGAAAGTGTTCATATTTTCTACTACATAACGCGCAAAGTCATACACTTGTGGTTTCGTTTGGAGATGTTTTTTATTTACATACGTAAATACAGGACGAGTAAAGTCTTTGTATGGGCCATCTTCGCGAATCGTTTCAAGGGATGGTTCTACAGGTCCTTCACCGAAATCGACATGTACTGCTTGTAATTTATCTTCATTGCTTAAGTAGTAACCGAAACCGAAGAAAGCAATACCATTTTTGTCTTCAGATACGAGGTTGACGAGTGTCGAATATTCTTGTTGTAAGTTGACATCGTCTTTCATATCTGTTTCGTCGAGCACATTTTCATAGAAAAATTCATACGTACCGTGGTTCGGGTTTGGCCCCATCGCATGAATATCTTCTTTTGGCCATGCATCGTTTAAATCGCTCCATTGTTTCACATCGGGATTTGTGAAAATATCGACGAGTTGTTCTGGTGTCATTTCATTTGCCCAATCATTGTCTTTATGAACGACGAATGTTAATCCATCGAGGGCTACTTTTAATTCCATCGGTTCAATGTCATTTTTTTCGGCAATTTCTAATTCTTCTTCTTTGATCGGTCGTGAGGCATCGTTAAAATCTGTCCCATCTTTCTCTAAAAACTTTTTGAATCCAGCGCTCGTTCCAGCACGACTCACTTCAACAGAAACATCGTTATTTTCATTCGTCATATATTCTTCTGCAATACGAGACATGAGAGGGAATACGGTCCCTGAACCATCGATTGCGACACTACCTTCAATTTTGTCGGATGCTTGATCTGTTTCTTTTCCTTCTCCTTGTTTATCATCTGCATCTGCTCCACAAGCGGCAAAGACGAGAGCGCTCACTCCAATGAGTAAAGCGAGAAGCCATGAGTGACGTTTCATTAATGATCGACCCTTTCTATAATAAAAACTTTTCGAGGCATTGTGCCTTCATCAATAACTATAAGGACTGAATGTTAACGACATATCACCGGTCTGTTAAGACATTGCAAAAGATGTAAAGACTATGTAAAGAGAAAAACACGAAGAAAAAAAGAGCTAAGTGTGAGAGGGACTTAGCTCTTGAAAGGTAAGGTTATGTCGTTTGTTGGAATGAAAGTTAGCCAAATCGGCCATGAATGTAGTCTGATGTTAATGCATCACTTGGGTTGTTGAAAATCGTATCTGTCTGATCTGCTTCAATCAGTTCGCCGTTTAAAAAGAAAGCGGTACGATCAGAAATACGTGCAGCTTGTTGCATATTGTGAGTGACGATAATGATCGTCGTATCGTGCTTTAATTGTTCAATGAGTTCTTCAATTTTTTTCGTCGACACGGGGTCTAAGGCTGATGTCGGCTCATCCATTAAAAGAACATCGGGTTGAATCGCAAGACTACGAGCGATGCAGAGACGTTGTTGCTGACCACCTGATAAACCGAAGGCGTGGTCATCTAAACGGTCATGCACTTCGTCCCAAAGAGCCGCTTTTTTTAAACTATCTT
>JASLGI010000141.1 GCA_030149685.1 Bacillaceae bacterium
ATCGTTCAACTTATTGAACGCCAAAAGTGTTGAGCAAGAAGTTCAACTCATTTCGGAAGCAGGGCAATACGGACGAATTACTGTCGCAACGAATATGGCCGGGCGTGGTACAGATATTCAGCTCGACGAAAAAGCAAAAGCAGCAGGTGGACTTTTCGTACTCGGTACAGAAAAGCACGAATCTCGTCGAATTGATAACCAGTTGCGCGGACGTTCTGGCCGTCAAGGAGACCCAGGAGAAACACAGTTTTATTTATCACTTGAAGATGATATGTATCGCCGCTACGCTCAAGAAGATTTAGAACGATTCGAGAAAAAACTCGAAGTAGATGAGCTCGGTGAAGTGTTGAATAAAGAGATGGATGAAATTACAGAGCGTACACAACGAATCGTTGAAGGTGCTCACTATTCAATGCGCGAATACAACTTAAAGCTCGACGACGTCATTAACGATCAACGCCGTGTAATTTACAATTTACGCGACAAAATTTTAGCGCGAGATGAAGTGTTTGATTTACTCGGACGTATGTTAGATGAAACGGTTGAATTCGTCATTGAAGATAGTTGTCCAGCGGAAGAAATCCCTGAAAGCTTTGACTACGATCGTATTGAGCGTACAATGAATAGTCTCCTTCTCGAACCAGTCGAAGTACCTCGACCGATTGAAACGACGAAAGAATTGTTCGATCTTTACGAGGAACCGATGAAAGAATTACATGCCTTCATGGATCAATTTAGAGAAAACGAAGACGTGTTAAACTTCTTACCAGCTGTTATGATCAGCTATATCGACTCGATGTGGGTTCGTCACTTAGAATCCATGACTCGCTTAAAAGAAGGAATCGGTTTACGTTCGTATGGACAAGAAGATCCGATGCAAGTGTATCAGCGTGAAGGACTCTACTTATTCGGACAAGCGTTCCAACGCCTCCGTCGAAATATCGCGGCTGAAGTTACACAGTTTATGAAGAAAATTCTCACACCACAACAGGAGGAACAATAACATGAAATTTTTTGACTTTTTCCGTAAAACGAAATTAAAAGGGGAAGAACAATCAGTCTCTGAAGAAAAGGTAGTTAGCGCGAAAAAAGAAAACCCGGTAACAAACCAACCGAAACAGAAACAAGATCTCATTCAAACGCCGCTTTCTTTACACCCTGATTGGAATATTTCACAAGAACAAATGTATGTTTTCCGCTTCTTAGCGAACGATTTAGCACCACTTCGTCCGAACCAAATTTCTTTACAAGGAATTGACATCGACGTCGTTGAAGGTCGCTGGCTCGTCAAAGCATTCATCCGTTCAACAGTTGAACAAATGGTTGAGATCGGAGAAGCTGGACTCATTTTACTCGATAAAGAAGGAACGATGCTCGCTCACCAAAAGTTTGACTTATCAGAGCTTGGCGATATCCCTTCAAATACAGCACGTCCATGGGTATTTGAATTCCGCCCTGAAAACTTATTTGCAAAAGATATCGAACAACTTCCTGAAGATGGATGGAAACTTGCTTTCGATTTAAGTTCCATGCGTGAACATCAATTAGATATTGACCCGCGCTGGCGTGGAGAATTAACGAAAGAACAGACAGAAGCACTCGAAGAAGTCGTCAGCCGTTTAGCACCACTTCCAGAACGTCAATTAAATTTAACAGGATTCTTAATTGAGGAATACGAAGGTGGCTATGCTGCATCACTCTTCATTCGAAGCAGTCACCCAAAAGCGATGAACGTTGAAAAACTACCGCTTCAATTACTCGATGCGAATGGCGAAGTAGCTGCAGAAGGTTCATTCCATATTGACCCATCGCTTGAAATTCGACCAAACACATCAAAACCGTGGTCATTTATCTTCCCGAAAGAAACAGTAACGAAAGAAAACGCTGATTTTTCTCGTTGGGCTGTACGTCTTTCACCAGATGCAAAAGTTGACTAATCATTAGCAAAAGGCCTGAGTGTATATGCTCAGGCCTTTTCTTACGTTCTATAATATATGTTGGCGTTCCTTCGTATTTACATGCAAGACGCGAGGCTCACTACCAGTTAAAAAAGTCTTTTATGCAGTAGTTCGATCAATTGAATGAACAAAAGCTATTCCGCACAATGCCGAACTTCGGTCACTATGTGGAATAGCTTTTGTTTTTTATTCGATAATATCTGTAATTACTGTTACATCATCATGTGCCAAAATGTACGTAATCGGCCATTTTGGATCGATTTTTCCTTCTAACACTTTTTCAACCGCTGCGCGTTTCTTTTCACCGAATGCGAGTAAAACGATACGTTTCGCATTTAAAATTGATTGTACGCCCATCGTTAAAGCAGTAGATGGAATTTCTTGATGATCGTCAAAATATTGACCGTTTACCGATAATGTCGACGGTGTTAAATGAGCAACATGCGTCACAGAATCGATCGGTGTATGTGGTTCATTGAAAGCGATATGGCCATTTTCTCCGACACCGAGTAATTGAAGGTCGAGTGGATGGTCGTTTAATAACTGTTCATATTGTTCGCACTCTCGTTCTAAATTTTCTGCTACACCATTTGGAATATACGTCTCTTTAAATGTTTTATGCTGAAATAGATGCTCATTCATAAAATATGCATAACTATTCGGGTTATCCGCACCTAATCCGACATACTCGTCTAAATTAAATGCGATGACATTCGAAAAGTCGAGATTGGACTCACTCCACTTTTTATAAACAGGTTCCATCGTACTTCCTGTCGCTAATCCAATTACGTTTAATTCATTGCTATCGAGTAATTGACGAACTTGCTCGTATAAATACTCCGCGCCCTCTTCGCTATTTTGCACTCGTACAAGTTGTACTTTATTCATTGCTATCTACCGACTTTCAATTTAAATTTTCCCGTTATTTTCATTGTAGGTTTAGACAGTTGACGGGTCAACTGTTTTCCTAATAGGTTTCCCACTTTTTTCTTCATTTCTCTAAAACAAGAGAAAAGTAGGATGTATAAAGAAACATTTATAATCAGTTTTTTTGTCATTTTATACATATCATGTATAATTAAGATGATTCGTGTCACGTCGAACGAAAATTTCATAAGCGGAAGAAGTGTGAACATCTTGTTTAAAGACGATCGATTTGCGCATTACAATGCTGCTTCG
>JASLGI010000227.1 GCA_030149685.1 Bacillaceae bacterium
GTCATCGATCATTTCGCCATCGAGAACGGGTAAAATTTTCGCTCGATCTCCATATAACTGAATACGGAGATCTTTATTTTCTTTTAATCGGAGGAGTGCTCCTTGTACTTGTGCTTTTGGTGCGTGGTCTCCTCCCATTGCATCTACTGCGATAATCATGATTCGATACTTCCTTTCTCATCCGTCATCCGATACATTTCGAATGTCCCTTTAAATACACGTTCTTCATCGACCGTTGAAACAACTTCAACGACTGTTCGTTTACTACGTTCATTCATCTCTTTCACCGTTGCACGCGCAACGACACGTTCTCCTTGCTTAACAGGACGTAAAAAGTGAATCGTTGAACGTACCGTTAAAGCGAGTTCGTCATCGACTACAGCAACGGCGAGTGAGTTCGCTTGTGCAAATAAATGGTGCCCACGCGCAATTTTATTTCGTTGAAAAACGTGCATATCTGTTACATCTAAAATAGAAATCGCTTTTCGATCTAATTCAATATCAATAATGTCACCGATGACTTCTTCTGTCGGAATCGACTTGACATGTTCTTCAAAATTTTTCGTCGCAACAGTCTTCATTCGCTCCCGTAATTCAGGAATCCCACATTCTAATCGATCTAAACGAATCGTTTGAATGCTCACATGAAATTTCTCTGCAAGTGCTTCATCTGTTAAAAAGGGAGTTTCTCGCAATAATTGTTGAAGTTGTTGTTGACGTTCTTTCTTTTTTAATTTCATTTCCATCGCTCCCACGAAATTAGCACTTGGTACTAATAACAGTATATACGACTACGTATTGAGAAAGCAAGAGTTTTCTCAATCGATCCGCTCGCCGCTAAACACTCCAGCTTTTTCTAATTGTTCACGGATCGGTAAAAACCGTTCTTCCTCCCAAAAGAAAGGTTTTTCTAATAGCGCTACTGCATCTCTTTGTGCTAATTGTAATAGTTGATAATCTTTTTGCGGGTCAGCAAAATGGAACTCTGGCAACCCACTTTGCTTCGTTCCAAAAAAGTCTCCTGACCCTCGTAACTGTAAATCTTTTTCTGCTAAAACGAACCCATCATTCGTTTCTACCATTGAACGCATCCGTTCTTCTGCTTCATCATTTTTCGGATCAGCAATGAGTACGCAGTACGACTGCCGACTTCCTCGGCCGACACGCCCTCGCAGTTGATGAAGTTGTGCCAAACCAAAACGAGTCGCATCATAAATGACCATAAACGTAGCATTTGGTACGTTTACACCGACTTCGACGACCGTCGTTGAGACGAGTACATCAATCGTGCCTTCACTAAATGCTCGCATGACCTCGTCTTTTTCTTCTGATGACAATCGACCATGCATTAACCCTACTGTTCGACGATCACCGAAGTAACGCGTTAATTGTGCATGGACATCGACTGCACTTTGCACATCTAAAACATCCGACTCTTCAACGAGCGGACAAATAACATACGCTTGACTTCCTGAAGCAAGTTCTCGTTCCATCGCCTCTAAAACAGTTGGTAACGTATTTTCTGTCGTCCAACGCGTGTCAATCGGTTTTCTTCCTGCAGGTAGCTCATCAATGATCGACACATCCATTTCTCCGAACGCTGTAATGGCCAATGTTCGGGGAATCGGTGTCGCCGTCATAAATAAGACGTCAGGATTTTCACCTTTTTCTCGTAGTGCCCGACGTTGATTAACACCGAAGCGGTGCTGTTCGTCTGTAATGACGTACCCAAGTCGATGAAAAATGACATCCGGTTGAATTAAAGCGTGCGTACCTACGAGTAAATCAATGTCTCCTGAAGCGAGACGTTCAAGTAATTGTCGACGAGCTTTCGCTTTCGTTGACCCTGATAAAAAAGCAACTTGACGTCCGAACGGTTCAAACCAATTGGCTAATGTTTCCGCATGTTGTTCAGCTAAAATTTCTGTCGGTGCCATAAAGGCTGTTTGAAACCCGGCTGTCATTGCTGCATATAAAGTTACTGCAGCAACTGCTGTCTTTCCTGAACCGACATCTCCTTGTAATAGACGATTCATTCGATAATCATTTTTCATATCAAAACAAATTTCATTAACGACACGCTTTTGTGCATTTGTCATTTCAAAAGGTAATGATTCAATGAAACGTTTTAATTCCGCTAAATCATAATCGATGATCGTCCCTTTTTCTCCTTGTTTTCGTTTCTGTTTCATCGCCATCATCTTTAATTGAAAGAAAAAGAGCTCCTCATATGTAAAGCGCGCATAAGCTGCCTTTTGCGCTTCTGGACTCGTTGGGAAGTGAATCATTTGTAATGCCTCTTCTTTCGTCAACAATTGGTAATGTTGAAGAAGTTCTACCGGTAATGTCTCTTTCACTTGTCCCTTTACCGCTTCAAGCCCCTGTTCAATTAACTGGCGAAATGTTTTTTGGGGCAATTGACGTTTCAAATAATAAACAGGCTCAAAATCATCTAATGACGCTTCTTCATCTATCGCATATCGTTGTGCAGTAATCAGTTGACGTCCTCGGTCCCACTTACCTGATACTGTCACTTCAGTACCTATTGTGAATTTGTTTTTTAAATAATGCTGGTTGAAAAAAATTACACGTATCAGCGCATCAGGAGTCGCCAGCTGAAACTGTAAACGTGATCGGCGAGGACCCATAAAAGAAACTGTCGGTTCTTGAGCAATTTGCCCACGAACGGTTACTTGTTCTCCATGTTCTACGTATCTCACGTCTTTCAATGTGAAATCTTCATGTCGTGCTGGATAAAAATGAATGAGATCTTCAACCGTATAAATTTGCAGCGCAGCTAACTTTTGATCCGTTGCAGGCCCAACACCTTTTAATTCGCTAACGGGTGTTTCTAACGTAATTGTCAACATCCCCACCTCCTTCGATAGGTTCTTGTTCATAGTGTACAACAATTTAATTATCGTGACAAAATAAGCACTTGAAAGATTTTTAGCCATTTCCAATGAAAAAAAGAGGATAGAATGCTCAAACATTCTTCCCCTCTCTTTTTCCATCGATCGTCGTTATTCAACAGAAATAATATATGGATATAACGGTTGACGTCCTTCATGAATCTCAACTTCAACGTCTTCAAATTTCTCTTCGATTTTATCTGCTGCACGTTGCGCCTCTTCTTCAGTTACGTCTTCTCCGTAAAGAAGCGTTACAATTTCATCATATTCATCGATCAACGTATCACATAAAGCATCGAATGTTTCATCTAAAGAAGCGTTCGACGTCACAATTTTCCCATCTTGAATACCCATGAAATCATCTTTCACAATCGTCACACCATCAATAGATGTGTCGCGAACTGCACTCGTAATTTGTCCTGTTTTCACATCTTGAATAACATCAGACATATATTCAGCATTTTCTTCAACAGATGCTTCAGGGTTGAATGCGAGAACAGCTGCAATCCCTTGTGGAATTGTACGTGTTTCCACGACAGCCGCTTCAATATCGAGCACTTCTACTGCTTGTTTTGCAGCCATGACGATATTTTTATTGTTCGGTAAAATTAACACACGTTCTGCGCCAATTTGTTCGATCGCTTTAACGATGTCTTCTGTCGATGGGTTCATCGTCTGTCCGCCTTCGATGACGTAAGATGCACCAATACTACGTAAAAGTTCAGCAACTCCTGATCCGAGCGCAACTGTTACGATTGCATATGGATGCTGTTCAACAACTAATTCTTCAGATTTCTTCTCCGATAACTCTTTGTTTTGTTCACGCATATTATCGATTGCTAGTTTCGTTAATGAACCATATTTTTGAGCAATATTTAAAGCAATTCCCGGTTGTTCCGTATGTACGTGTACACGCGCAACTTCATCATCTGAGATAATAAGTAATGAATCACCGAGTTCACTTAAATCACGACGGAACTCTGTTTCAACGAATGGTTCTTTATCATCTTCAAATAACACCATAAACTCTGTACAGTATCCGTAAACGATATCTTCTGGGTTCATCACATCTGATACCGCTCGGTGATGTTCCGCTTGAACGAGATCTTCAATCGATACCGTTTCTTCACGCTCTGGCAATTCCTCGCCTTTCAAACTTGCAACGAAACCTTCATAAACGTAAACGAGACCTTGCCCACCACTATCAACAACGCCTACTTGCTTTAACACTGGTAATAGATCTGGTGTGCGCTCAAGCGATGCTTGGGCTTCAGTTAAAATTGCTTCCATCACTTCTACAACATTGTCTGTCGTTTGAGCAATTTCAACTCCTTTTGCAGCAGCATCTTTTGCTACAGTTAAAATCGTTCCTTCTACAGGTTTCATGACCGCTTTATACGCTGTTTCTACTCCGTATTGTAAACCATTTGCTAATGTTTCTGCTGTCAATACTTCTTCATCTTTAATTGCTTGTGCAAATCCACGGAACAATTGCGATAAAATAACACCTGAGTTTCCGCGCGCACCCATAAGTAATCCTTTCGATAATGCTTGTGCTGTATTACCGACATGTGCTTCCGCGCGCTTTTCTGTTTCTTCCGCACCTGAAGTCATGGATAAATTCATATTTGTTCCCGTATCACCATCAGGTACTGGGAAAACGTTTAGTGAGTCTACATAATCAGCATTCGTATGCAGTTGATGCGCACCCATGCTCACCATTTCTGATAATTTCAAACCATCTATTGCGTTCATTGAATTGAGCTCCTCCTTTTACACGTTTGTAACACGTACGCCTTGTACGTAAACGTTCACTGCTTGTACTGTTAATCCGAGTACTTGTTTTAATGTATACATTACTGTTGACTGCACTTGATAAGCAACTTCTGAAATTTTCGTTCCGTAACTAACGATGACATATACATCGATGTCAATCACATCATTTTCATTACGTACGATAACACCTTTTGCGTAATTTTCTTTACGTAAAATATCTGTTAAACCGTCACGAATTTGATGTTTTGACGCCATTCCAACGATTCCGTAGCATCCCATTGTCGCTTCACCAACAACTTGTGCAATGACTTCATTTGTAATATCGATCGTGCCGTGTTCATTTTTCATTTCGATGGACATAATAAGCCCTCCTCTTAAATCATACTTTTCTTTTATTGTACTATATGACACACAGAATGAAAAGCATGCCCTCTTAATACCTGGTAGCAATTATCACTATGACATGAATTTTTCACACTGTAAAGGCTTTTCTCTTGAAAGACCAGAGAAAAGGGTTGCGATATTCTATCGACCTATGGTAGAGTGTTAGAGTATGGAAACAAACCGAAAGAAAACCGAGGAGGTAAGCAACATGTCAAAACAATGTTACGTTACAGGACGCAAAGCTGGTCGTGGAAATAAACGTTCACACGCATTAAACTCATCACGCCGTACATGGGGTGCAAACTTACAAAAAGTTCGTATTCTCGTTGACGG
>JASLGI010000203.1 GCA_030149685.1 Bacillaceae bacterium
TTTCCAACTAATGATTCTGCTGCTTGTTGTACTTCAGAACTAGCAGAAACAGATGCTTCTACGATTTCTGCTCCTAATGTTTCTGCTTGTTTTTTCGCTTCATCGACTTGAGCGCGTGAGTTTTGTTCTCCTGAATTAAAAATCATCCCTATTTTTTTAGCATCTAATTCGTTAACGACATAAGTAACTGCTTTATTAATCGCTTCTGGATGATTATCTAATGTCCCTGTCACATTACGCCCCGGCGCTTCATGTGATTCAACGAGTTGTGCTGCTTCTGCATCTGTCACCGATGTAAAGACAATCGGAATTTCTGTCGTCTCATTAGCTACCGCTTGAGCACTCGGTGTCGAGTTAGCAAAAATGAGATCGACTTGATCACTAACAAAATTATTCGCAATCGTTGCATTTAAACTATGATCATTTTGTGCGTTCTGTTCAATAAACTCTACATCGACATCTGCATCTTCAAATGCTTTTTTGAATCCTTCAGATGCTGCGTTCAATGACGGGTGTTCAACGAGCTGAGTCATCCCTATTTTATATTCTGATTTTTCCGTCTTTTGATCAGCTGACGATTCACTGTTACATGCCGTCATAAGAAAAACAATTGACACTACGGCTATGAGCCATCCCCACTTTTTCATCTCTATCATTCCTTTTCTTAATGTTATGTATCGAAATATTTAATTGAATATTTTTAATGATACCTATCGATTTTAATTTAGTCAACCTATTTTCTACGATTTCCGCTTTTTCATCATTTTTTTCAACAAAAACGTAAGCTACTTTATCGTAACTTACGCTAAATGCCGGAAATCTAACTCTAAACGTCCGTATCGAAAAATAATCGCTGCTGTAAAAGGTTTTCCTTGATTCGAAACAAACCCTTCGAGAACGTCTGTCTTTCCTTTTTCACAAATATCCCGAATATGCGTTGGTTGTAACTCTTTTTTTGCAAATGTCCCTGGAAATGTTTGACGGCAACCGTTTCGATATTCTGTACACCCATAAAATCCTTTGCGTGCGACAATATCCCCTTTTTGACATTTCGGACAACGTACAATTGGTGTTAACTTTCTCCGCTTTCGATACGTTTTTTTCTTTCCTGGTTGAAAGCCTTTAATATCGAATGTTCGTTGTTCGATCATTTGTGGAGTCGTCGTAATTAAATGATATAAAAACTTCTCCATACTTCGTAAAAACTTTTCGCTCGTTCCTGTTCCTTCACCGATTTTCTTCAAATATTTTTCCCATTTCGCCGTCATCGATGGACTTGCAAGCAACGTACCTTCTAACGCTTCACAGAGGAGACGCCCTTTCGGAGTAAGAGAGACGATATTTTTCTTTACGTCAATATACGCATGACGCTTAATTGTTTCGATAATACTACTGCGTGTTGCCTCTGTACCGATTCCTTCAATTTCTTTTAATAACTCTATTTCTGCTTCATCATCGATAGTTGCACCACAAGTTTTCATTAATGTAATGAGTTGACCTTCTGTATACGGCTTCGGTGGCTCTGTTTTTCCTTCATGAATCGATGGAGCAGCTTCTACACGCTCTCCTTGTACGACATGTGGCAATACGTGCTGCTTCGTTTCTTTCTTTTGAGGAAATAACATTTTCCATCCTTCGTCAAGAGGCCTCACACCTTTTGAATGAAAAATAAATCCTCGAACATCGGTCTCAATCGTCGTTTCTTCATAAAGGTACGGTCGATGAAACATGCCGAGTGTCGTACGAACAATTTCTTCATAAATGAGACGTTCTTGTCGATTCATCCGTTCAAGCGTTGACTTTCTCGGCACTTGTTTTGTCGGAATGATTGCATAATGTTCTTTCACTCGTGCATCATTGACGTAACGCTTTTGCGCGCGATCTGTCGCTACAGGAAACTCGAGCGATACTAACTCTTGATAACGAGTGATGCGCTCTTTGACATAAGCAAACTCTGCATTCGTAATGACGCGTGTATCTGTACGTGGATAAGAAATAAGCTTACGTTCATACAATTTTTGAGCAAGTTGCAAAACAGTGTTCGGACTCATTTTCCATTTGCGGTTTGCTGTCGCTTGCAATGTCGATAGTGAGTGTAATAACGGTGGTAACTGACGTTTTTCTTTTTTCTGTACGTTTTGAATCGTACCGACTTCGCGTTCTGTCATATTGTGAGCGAGTAACTCTTTTACTAGCTCTTCTTTCGTCTCCCATCGACCTTTCACTTTCCCTTCATAATGCCCAGAAGCTGCTTGAAACTTAGCATGAAGTTCAAAAAATGGACGAGAGACGAATCGTTCAATCTCTTTCATTCGTTCATAGACGAGATACACTGTCGGTGATTGAACACGTCCAATCGGGAAAACATCGTCAAATCCTTTTTCCTTTAATAAAATCGTATAAAGACGAGAAGCATTCATCCCAACGAGCCAGTCACTCACTTGACGTGTTTTCGCTTCATCGTATAAACGTAAGTCATGCGCATTATCGCGAAGTTGTTGGAACCCTCGTCGAATCTCTTCGACTTCGAGCGAGTTGATCCAAAGCCGCTGAATCGGTTTATTTCGCACACCCGTCATTTGTAATGTGGAATAAAATATATTCGAACCTTCTCGGTCAACGTCGCATGCATTAATGAGTAGTGATGCTTGTTGAAACCACTTTTTCACCGCTTGGAACTGCTTATACTTCCCTTTTGATATTTGAAATTGAAACTCTTCGGGAATGATCGGCAAACTATCAAGCGTCCAACGCGTCCATTTCTTATCGTATTTTTTCGGTTCTTGTAATTCAACTAAATGCCCGACTCCCCACGTAATCACTGCTCCATTTGGCCAACTTGTATCGGGAGCTAATTGAATTTCTGTTTTCGTCTTTTTTTGTACGGTAAATGCTTCAGCATAAGCTCGCGCTTGACTCGGTTTTTCAGCAAATATGACGATCATTGAAATAACCTTCCTTTCTTCAAGAAAAAAACGAATAACCGCAGTTATCCGTCTTATTTGTTTGGAATATCACCAAATCCATATTCATCTAACAATTCGGCGAATGTTTTGTTTTTCTCACGCTCTTCACGCTCTTTTTGACGACGTTTTTCTTCTTCTTTTTGTTGAGCTTTTTCTTCTTGATGCAATTTCTTTTTCGCTTTTTTCAACTCTGATAACAAATCATCATCTAATGTTTCTTTCAATGAAAAATTGTCTTCTGTCATGACAAACACTCCTTTTTCATTATTGTATCGAGAATGGAAAATGAATGCTACTAAAAAACTACCGAACTCTTTGACAGAGTCGGTAGCTTCTATTTAGAAATGAATCATTTTTTCTCTTTTGCTTTATCCGTTGCACGATTCATTTGTTTCATCATTTGATTGATCTTTTTACGCGATGGTTTTTGTCCCATCTGCATCATAAGCATACTGAGCATTTCTTCATTAATTGGTGGGTTTTCTTCTAAATATTTCACCATGTAGCGACGTGCTACGTAGAAACCAATGAAGACACCTGCGATTAATGCGAGAATGATCAGTAAAATCCACCATACTGTGCTCACAGACGATACCTCCCTTGTTCATCAAGACGTTTTCATACAGTATAAAATTATACCGTTTCTAACACCTAATAGCAATAAGCGATTATCACTAGTAAGGATGATCACTCTTCATCTTCTGGCAAATCTTCAGGGAATGTAAATGTGTGGAATACTTTTTTTCCTGCTTCTTTAAATTCAATCACCGTATTTACATCTTTTCCTGTTTTACCATCTACCGCTTGATAAAGTGAGCCGCTGAAGCCAATTGGTAAAGTAATGAATGCATCCATGCTCTGTTTAAAGTCTTCTTCATCTGTTACGATAACGGTTACTTTTGATAAATTTTTATTCGGTTCAATCGATTTAATCGTATCAAAATTTTCTAAATCAAATGTTTCTAATTGTTCTTTTGTTTCTTTTAACATCTGTTTTTGTTGTTCCTTCGTCACTGTTAATGTAACTGTACCGTCACCATTATCTTTCATATCTTTTAAATCAACTTCTTCATCATCTAACACTTCCTCTACTGAACGATCACCTAAGATTCCTTCACCGAGTGTAATATCTACCGTTTTCTTATCTCCGTTACAAGCTGTTAAAAGAAGTGTCATTGACAGCACTGCAACAACTAACCATTTTTTCATATCGATCCCTCTCTTCTATAATACATGTATTTTACATGAGTTATTCATCGGTTTCAAATACCTATGTAACCAACCTTTATCTTTGATCAGTTGTTTTATACTTATTCATCGCGTATGTTTTTTATGCACACAATTTCGTACGGCTTTACGAGCTCTAAAAATCACCCAAACAAGTTCCCGAAAAACTTGCTTGAGAAGTTGATAGCGAACTTCACGCCTTGCATGCAAATTCGAAGAATTTGTGTGTAAACACTAACATATATTATAGAACCAAAAAGGTCGTCCTCTTAAAGGACGACCTACTCTTTGTACGTATTAACGATTAAGCATCGTTTTCACACGTGCAACAACATTATCTACTGAGAAACCGAATTTCTCCATAACGATATCTCCTGGTGCACTTGCTCCGAAACGATCAATCGCGAGAACA
>JASLGI010000249.1 GCA_030149685.1 Bacillaceae bacterium
TTCATCGCTTTTGTATTTAAACTAAAAACATGGTACATGATGACATTTCAATCCACTCCCTCATGTAGAGGGAGACACGTGCCGAGCGTTGCGTTGTTTGATATTCCGCTTATTTCAATCCACTCCCTCATGTAGAGGGAGACGGCGATACGTTGTGTTTCAAACGGATCGCTTACTACATATTGTAATAATTTTTTCTCTTTCGTCAAGTCAGGCTAAATAGTTCACTCCAACTTCATAAAGTAGGTCGTTTTTTGTGCGAAGGTCCCGGGGTTTTCATGGGCACTTCAGGTTCGCACGATTGGCTCTACGTTTTAAAATACTTTAACTAGACTAGTTGCCAACACTTTCAAACGTTGTTCGATCGTGTCTGGTGTCCAATTGTTATTTTTCGCAATTTCTTGGTTTTGTGGAATTTGGCTTTGTGCTAAAATTTCTTTTTTCTCATTAAACTCTTTATTGCCAATAGAAGAGTTCGCTTTGCTCAAAATTAAAGTCATATTTCCTAAATTCCCTACATAGTGTGCACGATTTTCTTTTATGAAAAGATCATTCCACGCACTATCTTCTTTAGGATTTTGAGGTAAAATATGCTCTAAGTTCACATGCATCGAGTTATCATTGATTAAAATTTCGCCGTTGTTTTCATAAGCATACATTTTTTGAAGCAAGTAACGAATGCCTTTCATTTCTGCCTTTTTAAATACTTTTTCTTCTAGAGCCGCTTTCACCGCTTGATCGGAAAGGGTTTTTTCCTTAATCTGACGAATAATGTTTTCTACTTCATACATTTCCGTCTTAATTTCTTTAGCAACCTGTGGGAAAAACACTTCTACCGTATTGTTTTTACGCTCACCAATGAAGAAATTCCTAATTTGCAAGTTCAAAATAGCATCTAACACATCATTTATTTGTACTAAATCATATGATTTCGTTACTTCCATCGCCATAATGACTGGGCGGTATTGCGTCGCTTTAAACAACTGGATTGCTTCTACCAGTTCACTGAAACGTTCCTGCTCACTGATACTTTCCCCTTTTACTTGACTGCGACGTTGGGCCGGTTGATGCAATGTAAGAAACACGAACGAAGCATGAACCATTTCTTTTAACATTTCCTCCACCGCTGCTGGCGTGTCAAAGTGGCCTTTTGATTCAAGCACCTCGATCGTTTTTGCATTGCTCGTCTTTCCGTTGTACAGAGATACAAATTGAGTGAAAAACTGATTTTTATTTAACCCGTCGGTATTTTGTTCAATTTCTTCCCAATACTTCGCTGTTTTCTCTTCTCCGATTACTTTGACGCAATTGTTTTTTAGAACGTAAAAGTTGGCCAATTTTTTACCTGTATTGTTTAGTGTCTCAAACATTTGATTCGCAACTTCTTCATTGATCGTTTGTAGCACAATAATGTGCATGTTATTTAAAATTTGAGATAAATAGCGACGTACATCGTTCACATCGAGCTCGTTATCTGCTATGTATTCTTGAAGTTCTTTCGAAATCCAATCGTAATTTTGTTTAATATGTTTTTCATGATCGGTTACCGGAAAATCTTCTAAATCTTCACGCTCGATGACATACCGTTCAAAAAACTTCGTCGTATCCTCATTATCAAACACTAAGTTAGGCTCTTCTTGTTTATCAACTTCCCAACTTTCTTCACGTAAAAAATCTGAACGGATTTTAGATGCAGAACCTTCCGTACCTTCCATTTGATCAATAATGTCAGCAAAAGCTGCAACGAGCAAAAATAAAGTCACTGTACGTTGCTGACCGTCATAAATATTACGATACGACTGTCCATCCACTTCTTCCTTGAAAATAGTAACGAAGTTTAAAATGTGTTGATGATCTTTGTCTTCCGCTACACTCATCGCATCATAAAATAACCGACTCACTTGCTTCTTCGTCCATTCGTACGGGCGTTGTGTAAATGGGATGCGAAATCGCCCGTCTACTACGTTCAAATATTTTTTTACCGTAATGCTGTCTGCCTTCAATAAGTTCTCCATGGTATCTACTCCTTTTTACCCCTATATAGATCCTAACTGACAAACATTGCTCCGATCAATGATAACTTATTAAAAAAAGGAGGAATGTATCATTTTGTACCATTTTTAATGAATCGACACAACATTGTTCAAGCGGATTCCTTCCTTCACCTACTTTCTTTCGTCGCGTATAATGTAAAGTGAGATTTTGACTATGAAGCTTAGTAGAGAGAGATGTGATTGGAATGAGTTCTTCTGTCGTTATGAAACGTGTGGAGCGGTTTGCAGATATTATTGGAGAGCGTGTGGAGCAGCACGGGACGTCGCGTTCGAAAATTCGGTCGTTGCGTAACTATTTGAAAAAGCCGTTCAAAGCGCATTTGCGAGCGCTTGAACACGAATTGGATGTGCGCGGTATTGTTTTTCATCATCCGTCTGATCTCGCGCTCGATCGGCTCCCCATCGATGCGTCCGTTACCTTTTCATTAGCTGCTTGTACTCCGACTGTTCAGACCGATTTTTCGGGTACAGTTGTCGTCAAAAAGGAAAATCCTGAGCCGCTTTATCCTCATCAGAAAGAGGCGGTCCATGAGTTGCGACGTGCGTTTCAATCTCGACCGAATTTCCGAGGCTTGCTCGTGTTACCAACAGGTGGCGGGAAGACGTATACAGCAGTACGCTTTTTATTTGACCAAGCGATCAATCAAGGTCATAAAGTGCTTTGGATGGCACATCGGCACGAGCTTCTCAATCAAGCGTTTCGGACGTTCGAGCAGCATGCGACCGAT
>JASLGI010000250.1 GCA_030149685.1 Bacillaceae bacterium
GCGTTTCTTCATTACCGTAAGAAAATGACACTTCATCAAATACCCAGTCCCCTGCTTGCGCGTCGTGTTGCACAACTTCTTGCTCTTTCGCAACGGGTGCGACGAGTACTTCTTCAATACGTTCAGAAGATGCTTTCGCACGTGAAAATAAAACGATCAAGAAAGAAAACATCGAAAATGACCCAGTCATTCGTAACGCATAGTTCATAACAGAAACGACTTCTCCGACTTGAGCTGTTCCGAGATTAACATAAAACGAACCGACCCAAATAATCGCGATAATCATAATATTCATAACGAGTAGTAAAATCGGCATCGTCCATTCCATCGTACGTAATGCTTTCATCGTTCGTTCTTTCAAATCATCCGCGACTTCAGCAAACCTTTCCGTTTCATACGATTCGCGCGCAGACGCCTTCACAAGACGAATCGCTTGTAAGTTTTCTCTTACGGTACGGTTCACTTCATCTAACCGACGCTGTACTTGACCGAATAAAGGACCTCCCGTTTTTACCATATATGATAAAAAGATGAGGAGTAAAGGGGTTCCGATTAAAAAAATGATCGCTAATTTCCAATTGACGAAAAACGCCATCAAAATACTTCCGACGACAACGAGTGGTGCCCGTGACATAATACGAAGTCCCATGAACATCACGCGTTGAACGATATTTACATCATTCGTTAAGCGCGTCATAATACTTGCGGTAGGAAACGTTAAAAATGTCGCAAGCGTCATTTTTTGAAGATGTTCATACGTCGCTTGGCGTAAATCGTAGGCAAATCCTTGAGCTGCATGAGCTGCAAAAAACGAGTTCGCAATCCCTGATAAAAAAGCTATAAAGGTCGCCCCAGCCATTAGTAGTCCCCAATAAATAATGGCATCCCCATCTTGCGCAATAATTCCTTCATCGATAATCTTCCCGATAAATAGCGGTTGCGCAAGTTCAATAAATAATTCAATGAGCGTTAAACTAAAAGCTATAAGCATGGGCCATTTATACGCCCACGCGTAACGATACACAGTTTTCATCGATTCTCTCCTTTCTAAATGCGACGAAAAGACTATAATGAATTAAAAAAATATCTATCACTTTATCTTTATTTTTTATCAAAAATTCGCTACAATGGACATTTGACGTAAGAGATAGGAAGTCTTTACTGTAATTTTGTAAGATTCTCTTATACTATTAAGATGAGCCTATTTCCGAAAGGGGGATCATTTATGGAACTCAACACTTATGAACCATTTCATTCTTCAGAATTAACAAGTGTTACTCAAAGTTTAACAGAGCATTTCGCGATTTTTCGTACAGATGCTCACGGACTCATCACATATACGAATAATAACTTTTTAAAGTTGAGTGAATGGACACCGAAACGGGTGTTAAACAAATCACTTTGGCAAATGTTCCCTTCGACAAAAGAAGGTCAACAACAGGCGAATGACCTTTGGAAACGATTGTTAGAGGGGAAAACATTTTTCGGCAATTTGGAAAAGATGACACGCGATGGTGATAAATATTTTGTCGTCTTACTGGCGATTCCAATTCTCGAAAATGGACAACTCCAAAGTTCGATTTTTATTGAGCTCGATATGACAGACGAAATGATGTTACATCAAAAACTGGAAAACATTGCTTATATCGATTTTGAAACAGGTTTATATAGTCGACATAAACTTGAACAACTCGTCAATGAACAAATGAAAGACCAACAACACTTTGCGCTCGTACACTTACAAATTGACTATTACGCTTCATTGAAACGTCAATTAGACCATGAAACACAACAGCAAATGCTTGAAGAGTTTACAAATCGATTAAAACGATTTTTCCAAGACAGTCCGATCGCTCGCATCGGTTTAAATGAATTCGTCGTACTAACACCGTTTGCTGATTGGTTTATTCAAGGGTTTTTAAGCTTCCTCGAACAACAACCGATTATGCTTCAACCGTTTGATGCACCACTTTCAGTTAGTGGGGGGATCGCACGTTTCCCAGAAGATCAACGGTCATACGATCATTTATTAGAAGCGGCGATGAATGCAACGACGACAGTTGCGAAAGCAGGAGGCGGTCAAATTACGACACTCTCTCGTTCGCATCATGAAGAGATTGACCGAAAAGCGCAAATTTATGATAAATTGCCACAAGCATTAAAAGACGGAAAAATCTACGTCGTTTACCAACCACAATACGATATTCGTTCAGGGAAAATCACTTCTTATGAGGCGCTCGTTCGTTGGCATGATGAAGAACTTGGGCAAATTAGTCCGGAAGAATTAATCCCGCTTGCTGAAGATTGTGGATTTATTCAATCCGTTGGACGTTTCGTTTTAGACGAAGCGACAAAAGTAGCAGCTAAATGGCATAAAGAAGGGAAGAAACTAGCCGTATCTATTAATACATCGGCTCGTGAATTTATGTCGAGTGAGTTAAGCAAATACGTATTGGACATTTTAGAAGAAAACAAATGTCCACCGGAAGCACTTCAAATCGAAGTGACAGAACGTTTCGCTTTCCAAGCAGAAGAAGAGCAGGCGATCGTTCAAAACGTACAACAATTAACGAAAGCTGGCATTCACTTCGCGTTAGATGACTTCGGTACAGGTTTTGCCTCTTTCCGATACTTGCAATCTCTTCCAATCTCTAAAGTAAAAATGGACAAAAGTTATATTCAAGGGATGATTACACAGCCGAAAACACGAAAACTCGTGGAAGGTCTCGTCCAACTTTGTCACTCTTTAGACCTTATCGTCACTGCTGAAGGTGTCGAAACAGAAGAACAATTAGAACTTATTCAAACACTCGGATTCGATACAGCGCAAGGTTATTATTTCAATGCGCCTGTTCGAGAGGATGAATTAACAGCTTTACTTGAAGAGCAATAAGAAAAAGCACATCGCCGCCAAACGGCGAATGTGCTTTTTTAACGTCAAATGAGACGATTTTTTCTTTTTCGTAAAATATTCATCACTGCCTGCATTAACACTTCCGCAAAAACGAGTCCCATCGCAACGGAGCCGGACACTAAGAACGCTTGTGACGCATAGCTCATCGCTGCCGAGTAATCACTCTCTACGACACTACGCATCGCGCGATAAGCGATACTTCCTGGAACGAGCGGAATAATACCCGGAATATTAAATAAAATCATCGGCTTTTTTAATGAACGAGCAAATAAATGAGCGACGACTGAAATCGTAAACGCTGCAACAAATGAAGCAATCATCGTATCATCTAACCAAAAGTCGACTGCGGTATATGTCGACCAAGCAGTGAACCCTGCTAATCCACAAATCGCAAGAAGTCGTGTCGGCGCATTAAAAATAATACCGAATGCAAAAGCTCCTGTGAAACTTGCAATCCCTTGAAATAAAAGTGACATTCCACCCTCTCCTTACATGATCGATAATACGATCGCTACTCCTGCTCCGAGCGCAAACGAGGTCAATATCGCTTCCGCTCCTTTCGATACACCAGATACAAAATGGCCGGACATTAAATCACGCACACTATTTGTAATCAATACCCCTGGAACGAGTGGCATAATACCACCTAAAATAATTTTATCTAATGAGGGAACGATCCCAAGATGGAAGAAAAGAGCGACGGTCAGCGCAACGATGAGCGCAGCGACAAATTCACCAACAAACTGCACTTTCGAATAACCTTCTAACACTTCAGCAACTCCATGTCCGATAAAACCTGCAAGCATCGCTACGGGAATTTCTTCAAACGTTCCACCGAACAACAGAAGGAAACTTCCACTAGCAACTGCCGCGGCAATCATCTCTCCCCATAAAGGAAAAGCTAAATTCGAATACTCTAGTTTATGTAATAGTTGATTTGCCTGACGCGCACTATATCTCCCTTCGACGAGTCGACGAGAAATGTCATTGACGAGCGCTACTTTTTCCAAATCAGTACTACGCTCTTCAATACGAACGAGTTGTGTATAACTTAAGCGACCAGGAGAAAAAATAATTCCGGTCGTTGTAACGAATGTATCTGCATCAACGAGTCCTTGCGCTTGAGCCATTCGGCGCATCGTATCTTCTACTCGATAAGTTTCCGCATTGGACTCCATCATAATTTTTCCGGCAAGTAATACATTTTCAATCGCAAGCTCTTTCTTTTTCGGCTGCACGACCCTCACCTCTTTCATCCACTATTCGACATATTGTAACATAGTTTTCTTTAATTTTCGTCAAACGTAAGCGAAATAACTGCATCATTCGACAGCCCTTTACAAACAAAAAACTAGCGCTCACTTACAAAGAGTAAATGATTGCTAGTTTTCATCTGCATCACATTATTTCGCATGCACCGATTGTTTTTCAACATCATCAGTCGATTTCGTCGGCGGTTGAACACGTCGGACGAAAAATGTTAACACGAGTGCGATAAATGCAAGTACCGTTGCAAGGAAGAAGGAGTGTTGAATTCCTTCAAGCATCGCTTGTTGTTGGATAGCGATTTGTGTCGCTTCGCTAATATCAGCGGGTACACCACTCATCAATCGCTCTAAAGCAACTTCTGAACGATTCGTCATGAACGTTAAAAGAAGGGCAGAACCGATCGCTCCTGATACTTGTTGAAGCGTATTATTTAACGCAGTTCCGTGCGGATTTGCATGCATCGGCAATTCATTTAAACCGTTCGTCATAATCGGCATCATCACCATCGAAATTCCGAACATTCGGATCGTATAAAGTGCCATAATGTAATAATACCCATCATTCACGCCGAGACGGCTTAATAAATACGTCATCACGACAGTAATCGTTAAACCTGTCACCGCTAAAGCTCGCGGCCCGTAACGGTCAAATAAGCGGCCGGTAATCGGAGACATGAGCCCCATGATGATCGCTCCTGGAAGCATTAACAACCCTGCATCAAGTGGTCCAATTCCACGAACTGTCTGAACGTAGAGGGGAGTTAAAATCATCGCAGAGAAAAGCGAAATCGATAAAATAATAGAAATAACGGATGCCAGTGCAAACATCGGATAACGATAAATGCGAAAATCAAGCATCGGATCTTTCATACGGAGCTGTTTCGTAATGAACCAAATAAGTGCAATCGCACCGATACTAATCGTTAAGTAAACACTCGGGTGATCCCACCCTTGGTCACCTGCTGCACTAAACCCGTACAAAATACCACCAAATCCGATCGTCGACAATGTAATCGACAATTTGTCGAGGACCATATCGCGTGTCGGCATCACATTTTTTAATTTGAAAAATGCGAGAATAAAAATTGCAATCGTAAACGGTAAAACGATGACGAATAGTGCACGCCACGTATAATGTTCTAAGACCCATCCTGAAAGTGTTGGACCAATTGCTGGCGCAACAATCATGACGAGACCGAAAAAGCCCATTGCTGTTCCGCGTTTTTCAATCGGAAATGAGACGAGCATAATGTTCATTAAGAGTGGCATCATCAATGCCGACCCTGCTGCTTGAAGCATTCGTGCGATTACGAGCGTTAAAAATGTCGGCGCGAATATCGCAAGCGCTGTCCCTACAGTAAACAAGCCCATCGCCATTAAATAGAGACGACGGTTCGTATATTTTTGAATAAAAAAAGCACTCGCCGGAATTAATATACCATTGACGAGCATATAACCGGTTGTCAGCCATTGCACAGCCGATGGACTTACTGAAAACTCCTGCATAATGGCAGGCAATGCAATATTTAATAATGTATTATTTAATACAGCGATAAACGCACCTACAAATAAAATCGCTATCATCCCATAAGGAGGGCGATCTAATAAAGGTTGACGGTCATCCATAGCGTCTCCTCCTTAAAAACAATCGTTCAAATTTTATACTCTTAGTTTAAACCTACTCTTTAGTTTACGTTTTTTGAGAGGGGATTTCAAACAATATGCGTAATTTTTCGTTATACTGAAAGAAAGTGATTGAGAAAGGGGTATTCCGTGAGCGACCGAAAATTACATGTGTTGCGTATCGCCCAACGTCTATTTACTGAAAAAGGCTTTGCGACAACATCGATTCAAGATATTTTAGATGAAGCAAATATTTCAAAAGGAACATTTTATAATTATTTCCGTTCAAAAAACGAATGTCTCATGGCGATTTTAGAGCATGCTTATGAAGAAGCGACGATTTTACGAAGAGAATTATTGATCGGTGAAGCATTAAATGACCCCGATGTATTAGCAAAACAAATTACTGTTCGCCTCGTATTAAATCGTGAACAAAATTTATTGCCTCTTTATGATGCGATTTTTTATTCTGGTGATGATGATTTACGTTCATTCATCCAACGACACCATCGAAAAGAATTGACGTGGCTTGCTCGGCGACTCATTGATTTATATGGAGAAGAAGTACGCCCTTACGTTTCCGATCTCGTACTCGTTTGCACAGGTGTCTTGCAACATTATTTACATTTCATGAATGCTCGAACGATTCAACCAGTTGATACAGAAGCACTCGTCCGATTTTCATTACTGGCGACAAAAGGTGTTTTTCATGAGATGAAGAAAACAGACTGCACATTTATCGGCCCAACACTTTTTAAAGGTTTCCCGAAAGAAGAACAGTCGATCGAAGAACTGCGTCAACATTTACTCTCACAACTACAAACTCTTCAACAACACGAACTCCCGATGCAAAGTGCTGCTTATTTATCATTCATTCAGGAAGAACTCCAAAATGACCAACCACGCCTCGTCATTCTCGGAACGATTATCCGTTCCTTGCGAGAAGCACTCGTCCATACGAAATTAGAATCCGCTATCGATACATTTAGTGCCCAATGTTGGGAATTTATCGACCGGATGTCACACGATAAATAAAAAACTCCCCCTCGATGAGAGGAGGAGTTTTCCTTATGCACGAACGATATATTTCGGCATTTTTCCTTCAAGTACACGCATAATATCTGTTGCATTCATCTCTAACATTTTTCTACGAGTCTTCTTCGTCGCACTGCCGATATGCGGTGTGACGACAACGTTCGGTAATGAAAGGAGCGGGTGATCAGTCGGGACAGGTTCTGTACGGAACACATCGAGTCCTGCTGCGAAAATTTCTTCGTTTTTTAATGCATCATAAAGTGCTTCTTCATCGACGAGCGCTCCACGTGCAGCATTGACGAGAACGGCGCTTTTTTTCATCTTTGTCAATGCGTCACGGTCGATCGTATTTTCTGTTTCTGGTGTTAATGGTGAAAATAAGACGACGAAATCAGACGTCTCTAACAGCTCGTCTTTTGATACGTATCGAGCGCCTAGCATTTCTTCCGCTACTTGTTTTCGGTGACGGTTATGATAAACGATATTCATCCCGAACCCTTTCGCTCGACGCGCAACCGCTTCACCGATACGCCCCATTCCGAAAATACCGATTTGTTGACCGTAAATATCAACGCCTGTATATCCGTAAGGCTCCCAAGCAGCCCAAGAACCATCTCGTACTGCCTTTTCTGCTACATTTAGCTTACGTGCACTTGCCATTAGTAAACTAAAAGCTAAATCCGCAGTCGCTTCTGTTAACACATCCGGCGTATTGACGACGAAGATATTGCGAGCGCGCGCTTCTTTTACATCGATATTGTTAAAACCGACTGCCATATTTGCTACGATGCGTAAATTCGGGAAACGATCGAACACATCTTTCGTCACTTCTTCTTCTAACGTCACCCAAAGTGCAACAACGTCTTCTTCCCTTCCATCAAAGTCTGAAAGTGTTAACAATTCCCCTTCTTTTTCTGGTACGAGTACATCGACTTGATAATCGTTTTGAAAGTTATCCACAAAATCTCGATCGACATGACGACTAATACCAACTAACTTTTTCATTGCTACCGCCTCATTTCACATTTATTTCATAATATACATGAAATACAATGTAAGCGCAAACAATATTGCTATTCCGATTACTGGCACTACTTATCACTAAGAGTGATGACGACAAAAACGCTCGACTTCTTTTTTAAGAAATCGAGCGTTCTTTTTGATTATAAATCGTCGAAACCGTTTAAATCAGATGTTTTCGTATATTGACGAGATTTCTGTTCGAAGAAGTCTGTTTTTACTCCGTCGAAGTTATCCACATATGCGCGGATCCATTTCATTGGGTTTTCCACATATTCCGGATAAATTTCTGAAAGCCCCATCATACGTAACATTTTATTTGCACGGTAACGGATATAGCCGCGCATTTCTTCTAAATCGATTCCTTCAACATCAGAAAGTACGTATTCTGACCATTCGTCTTCCATCGCAACGTTGTGACGGTATTGATCGTACACCCAATTAATGAATTCTTCGTTGTTATACTCTGGGTTTTCTGCGAGTGTCGCACGGAACAACTCACTAATAAAACGTGCGTGTTGTAATTCGTCACGGTTGATGAAGCTAATCATCGTCGATGTCGCTACCATTTTATTATGGCGTGCTAAGTTGTAGAAATAAGCGAATGCCGAATAGAAATACATTCCTTCTAAAAGAGACGTATAGACCATCGCTTTTAATACGTTTTCAATCGATGGATTGCTTGCGAA
>JASLGI010000013.1 GCA_030149685.1 Bacillaceae bacterium
GTACAATGTACGATTATTATCGGAATGAAATTTGGAAAGTAAAGGAAAAAGGGACATCCGATGAAAATGGATGTCCCTTTTTGATTATAAGTCGATTGCTTTTACATCTGTAATGTTTGGCATGTCGACGATTTCTTTAATCTCATCCGCTGTTGCAGAGTGGTCGATGCGGAGCACCATAATTGCTTTTCCGCCTTCTTCCGTACGTCCTACTTGCATCGTTGCGATGTTGATGTTCTCAGCGGCTAAGTGTGTACCGACGCGGCCGATCGCACCTGGTTGGTCTTTATGGTAAATGAGGAGCAAGTGACCTTCTGGGAAGACGTCTACTGCGTAATCATCTACTTGAACGATACGTGAGCCGAGCTTCTCGCCGAGGAATGTTCCTTTCACTTGGCGTGTTTCTTCGTCTGTAACGACTTCAACTGTAATTAAGTTAAGGAATCCTTTTGATTCCGCTGTTTTATGTTCGTTAATATCGATTCCGATACGGCCTGCTAAGTAACGTGAGTTCACATCGTTTACGTGGTTGCCGTAGTTGCGTGATAAAAATCCTTTTAACGTGTTACGTGTTAATGGACGAACGTCAACTTCTGAAAGTTCACCAGCGTATTTAATGTTAATTTGTTGAACTTTTCCTTTTGCTGCGTACGCCATAAATTTACCGAGACGCTCTGTAAGTTCGAAGAAAGGCGCCACTTTTTTAAGTAAGTTCGTCGGAATCGAAGGCATGTTAACTGGGTTGCGAACTGTACCTTCCGTTGCGAACTTAATGACGTCAAGGCTAACGTCTACTGCAACGCTCTCTTGCGCTTCAACAGTAGAAGCACCTAAGTGAGGTGTCGCGATGACTTGTGGTAAGTCGAGTAATTTGTGACCGACGAATGGCTCTTCAGACATTACGTCGAGTGCAGCTCCAGCAACTTTTCCGCTTTCAATTGCATCGTACAACGCATCTTCATCGATGATGCCACCTCGTGCACAGTTAATAATACGAACGCCGTCTTTCATTTTTTTGAAAGCATCTGCGTTGATCATATTACGTGTTGAATCGAGAAGTGGTGTATGGATTGTAATGAAGTCTGCTGCTTCGAGAACTTCATCTACTGTTCCACCTTTCACACCTAATTTTTGAGCTGTTTCTTCTGTTAGGAATGGGTCGTATGCGATCACATTCATACGTTGACCTTTGGCACGGTGAGCTACTTCAGCACCGATACGGCCAAGTCCGATAATACCTAATGTTTTATGTTTTAATTCAACACCGATATATTTTTTACGATCCCATTTACCTTCTTGAAGTGAAGCGTGCGCATGTGGAATACGGCGTGCGAGTGACATGATCATCGCTACGGTATGCTCAGCAGCAGAGTTCGTATTTCCGTCCGGTGCGTTAACGACAATAATTCCATTTTCAGTCGCTGCGTCGAGGTCGATGTTATCAACACCAACACCTGCGCGTCCGATAATTTTCAAATTCGGTGCTTTTTCGATCAGTTCACGAGTGACTTGTGTTTGACTACGTACGAGAAGTGCGTTTGCGTCTTGAAGTTTTTCAATTAACTCTTCTTCCGTGCTTTCTGTCGCGAAATCGATCTCAATATTTTCAGCTTCGCGAAGTGGGTAAATACCTTCCTCGCTTAATGGGTCACTAATAACAACTTTAAATGCCATTGTCCATTCTCTCCTTTGAAGTAACATAATATATAATAAAAAGCTCAACTATCGTTGAAAGAGACGATAATTGAAAATAAAAAAAGCCTCTCGTCCCTTACAACTGTAAGGGGCGAAAAGCATTGTATACGCGGTACCACCCTTATTCGCAACGCTCGATGAAACAGAGCATTGCCTTCATTCAAGTGCGTAACGTGCACAGACGGGACAATCTACTAGAACTCGTTCGACTGACCGATTCTGGAGCGCTCAATCATTCACGATTCTTACTAGTTTGCACCACCCACTAGCTCTCTGAGAAGAACGATTTGAATGACTCTCTCCATCGATATCGTTTGCGATATTCAAAATGTTAAATATAGCATATCACGATTTCAAAAAATGTCAACTATATATTCGTTAATTCAATGAAAAGAGTGTGGAAGTATTGTATCCATCGTGTAAACACCGACAATAAGTGAACAATAATAAGATTTTTATTGAAAACGTTCGTGTTTAGAAAAAATATGAATTGTGACGAATTGACGAATGTCTGTCGCTTCATGAAGGATCAATCGTTCAGAAAGGTTGACGAATAGGCGCTTTCGGTAAGATAATGGGAGTAAGCGAAGTGAGAGTAGAGAGGAGGTTATTATATGGAAGAATTACAATCAAAAGAGCAGTACGAAACGCTAAAAAATAGCGAGCGTACCGTATTTTTATTTACCGCTGACTGGTGTCCAGATTGCACAGTGATCGAGCCTTTCTTGCCCGCTTTAGAAGTCGATTATCCGGAGATCACTTTCGTCTCTGTCAATCGCGACGATCATCTATCGATTTGTGAGGAAGAAGATATATTCGGAATTCCAAGTTTTATCGCTTATAGCGAAGGGAAAGAATATAGTCGTTTTGTGAGCAAAGAACGGAAAACGAGATCGGATATCGAACAATTCTTAAACGAATTAGAATGGTAAATCCTTTTTAATGGAAGAAAAGGTAATGGAATTATAAAATTCAAGCCGTTTTTGACGAAAAAAAGCAATTGTGACAAAACGTTCGATAGTTCGTCATAGCGACTTAACAATTATTTCGTAATTTCATTCGATAATAAGTAATGCATGTGTATAAACTTCATCATTTTATCAAATATTGGAGGGAGAAATAATGAACTATCCTGTCATCGAATTTCCTTGGTTAGGTAACGGTATGATGATCGCTCTTATCGCGACAATTCACGTTATCGTGAGTCACGGAATTGCGATCGGTGTTACAGCTTTAATGGTATCATTAGAGTACCGAGGACTAAAAACGAAAAACGAACAGCTCATTGGCGTAGCACGTCGCCTCAGTAAATGGGTACTCATTATTACAACAACAGTCGGTGCGATGACTGGGGTTGGAATTTGGTTCGTTACATCAGTAATCCAGCCTGACTCAATCGGGTCTTTATTACGTATTTTCTTCTGGGCTTGGTTCGCAGAATGGATCGTCTTTATCACTGAGGTAGTACTTCTTATCATTTACTACTACACTTGGGACACTTGGAAAGGCGAAAAACGAAAAATTCACAACCGCATCGGTATGGTACTCGGTGTCTTCGGCTGGTTAACAGCGATGATCATCACTGGTATCTTATCAGCGAAATTAACACCAGGAAAGTGGACAGAAACATTATCATTCTGGAACGCATTCTTGAACCCAACGTACGTACCATCACTAGCATTCCGTACATTCATTGCGGTATTGTTAGCAGTTTCACTCATTTCTTTACCATTGCGCATTATGATCAAAGATGCGAAATTACGTAAAGAAGTGTTCAAAGTATTCAGTGTTTGGAACGCAATTACAATTCCAGGTATTTTAATTTCAGGAATTTGGTATTTACTCAGTATTCCAGATGAAGCAGCGGACTTGATCATTTGGGCAACAGGTATGCCTGAAGATCTCTTCACAATTCTTCATATCGTAGGTTTGGCTTTATTCCTAATCTTCGCATTCTGGATGGCTGTAAAACCAGAGAAAGTTCCAGTTATTTTAACGTTTGCAATCTTCATCACATCAATGGCATTCATCGGTGAGTTCGAAGGTATTCGTGAGTCAGTACGTAAACCGTACGTAATCTACAACTACATGTATGCAAACGGAGTTGCAGCTCAAGACTTAGACAAGTTTAAAGAAGAGGGCTACTTAGCTCACTCAGCAGCATCACCAATTAAAGAAGTTACAGCAGACAACCAGCTTGAAGCTGGACGCGAGTTATACAAAGGACAATGTATCACTTGTCATACTGTCGACGGATGGCGTACAAAACGTGCCTTCGCAGATCGTCTCGATGGTTGGGATGAAGAAGGTTTAGCAGGTTACATCGCTACATTGCACGAAACACGTCCATTCATGCCACCATTTGCTGGTACAGATGAAGAGCGCGAAGCGTTAGCTGCGTACTTAATCAAAGTATCAAACGAAGGTATTGACACAGACTTAACACAAGCAAGTGCAGAGGCAGACAATAAATAAGCCGGAAGGAGGTAGTGACAAGTGATTTTACAAGCAATTTCTACAAACTTAATTCCTGAGGATATTAGTTTAGCAATCCCAGGTAACCTTGGATTCTTCGAGTTTCTTATTGTATTCAGTTTCGCGTTACACATTTTGTTCGTAAACATTACAGTAGGATCTTCAGTTCTCGCAGTATTCCAAGAAATTAAAGGTATGTCTAAAAAGAACAAACAAATCGACGAGGTTGCTCACCAACTCGCAAACCATACGTCAATCATGAAAAGTATCGCGGTCGTACTCGGTATCGCGCCATTACTTTTAATCAGTGTTATTTACACGCAGTACTTCTACTCATCAACGAACTTGATCGGTAAAGCGTGGTTATCACTTCTCGGAATTTTAATTGTAGCCTTCCTTATTCTCTACCTTTACAAATTCTCATGGGAGAAAATGCAAGGTGGAAAGAAAGGTTTACACGTTTTAATCGGGGCAGTAGGAAGTATCATGTTACTCTTCGTACCATTGATCTTCATCGTTAACGTCGTATCGATGTTATACCCTGAAATGTGGGCAGGTTCGAAAGGATTCTTCCATTCATTAACGTACTACCCACAAATTTGGCAACGTTACATTCACTTTATTTTAGCGAGTTTCGCAGGAGCTGGTATTTACCTTTACTTCTGGAACCGTCGTTTAGACCGTAAAGTGGATAACATGTCACCTGATGAAATGTCATCGGAAGAAAAGAAAGAAAACAAAGAAATTCAAAAACGCGCGAAAAAAGTTGGAGCTACAACAGTTATGATCACAACTGCACTTCAACTCGTAGCGGGTACAGCTTTACTCATGAGCTTCGAAAAAGAAATCATGATGCTTTACATGGGAGAAGACATGTTATTGACGACACTCTTAATGTCATCAATCCTTCTCACACTCGT
>JASLGI010000023.1 GCA_030149685.1 Bacillaceae bacterium
CCGAGGAATAAGTTATAAATGCGCCATTTCCATAGTAAATGGTCAGCTTTCGATAATTCGAGCAAAGAACGTGTCGATAAGTGAACGTCTTGGATGCTGAGCATTTCTTGACGGAACGCGTCGATTTCTAAACTTAAATCGAAAATAGCCGCCGATGTGTCGTTTCCGTAACTACGAATTTCTTCTTGTAATTCCGTCATCCGAATCATTCGATGAGAGACTTCGTCGATCGAAGCTGCTTGTTCTTCAGAAATCGCAGCGGTATTCGTAATATCTAAATTAATGTCTTCGATCGCATCAACAATGGCTGAAAGAAGTGGTAATGATTCTGTCGCTTCCTCTGAAGCTAAGTGCATAATTTTTGTCGTTTCTTCAATCGAGTGAGAGACATCATTCGAATAAGATTTTAGCACTTGAACATTCGTCGATACTTCATTTAGCGCATCTACAGTATTTTCTGCGAGTTTACGCACTTCTTGAGCGACGACTGCAAAACCGCGTCCGTGTTCACCAGCGCGTGCAGCTTCAATCGATGCGTTTAAAGCGAGTAAGTTCGTTTGCGCGGCAATTTCATTGATGAGTGTGACGACATTTTCGATATCGTTTACTCGTTTTTGCAATTCACCGAATGTGTCAACGATTTCATCGAACGTTTCTTCTGTTTTTAAAATTTCATGCAATGTATTTTCTAATTTCTTTTGACTGCTTGAAGCGTAGTCGACAGAATCAGATGTTTTTTCTGAAATACGTGTAGCAGATTGAGCGACTTCAGCAATTGAAGCGGTAATTTCTTCTGTTGCAGCAGTGGCCGAGCCGATTTCATCTGTTTGTTGATCGAGGCGATAAATTAAGTCTTTCATAAACATAATTCGTGCATTCGCTTCAACGAGAGTCGATAAGTCCCCTGATAAATGTTCGACGAAAATTTCTGAAAATGCATTCGTTAATATGTGAATATCGACATTCATTGCTCGTTGAATAGAAAGTGTCATCGCTAAAATTTGGTCTGGTCCTCGGAACATAGAATGGTATTTTTGTGTAATGAGTGTTTGTATGTAATAGCTAAACTGATTGAAAACGCCGATGACTGCACCGACTTCTAACTTCTTTTGTTGAAGCTCGGCATAAAAGCGATACGTTTCATCAAAATAATGTTCATCGCGATCGGCGGTGAAAAAACGGCGGACATATTGTTCAATCGTATGTGCAGCAATCGCTTCTTTACTACTTTTTTGTAAGCCTTCTGTTAATAGTCGCGTTAACGTGGCAAACTCTGACGATAGCTGTTGACTCATTTCGCGTAAATGGTCTAAATCTTCTTGTCGCAAAGAATGAACTTCGAGTTGTTGTTGGAAGCGGCGATTGACACGTAAATTAGTGCCCTCGTGAAATAAAGTTTCTAATTGTGAAAAATTGACAGAATTCATCGTTTTCATCTCCTGTTTGAAAGGTATCTATTACTAATAGTATATCTAGCTCTTTAAAATAAGCAACTTTTCCTAGTAAAAAATAAGGAGAAACAGTTTCTAAAGGCTTACTAAATGTAAGAAAAAGTAGGTTCTTTAGAGTTTTTTAAAAAAATGATTGGTCGATGAAAAATCCTTTCTATTATATATAGGCAAAAAAAGACCTCTAGCCACCAACTAGAGGTCTTTTCAATCATGTAGGATGAAATAATGAATCATAAGGGGAGGTATCATTATAAGTTAAAGCGTTTTTTCGCTTCTGTGTAGCGTTCTTCAATCTTGTCCCAGTTGACGAGACTCCACCAGTTCTCTAAAAACTCAGGACGACGATTTTGATATTTTAAATAATACGCGTGCTCCCAAACATCGACGATTAAAAGTGGTTCTTTCCCATCTTTTAAAGGTGTATTTTGGTTAGGAGTGCTTAAAATTTCAAGCTCTCCTTTGTCATTCATGACGAGCCAACCGTATCCACTTCCGAACTGACCGATCGCAGCTTTGGACATGAGGTCTTTGAAGTTTTCAAAAGACTCGAACTGTTTGTCGATCGCTTCTTTCAATTCGCCTGCTGGTTCACCACCACCGTTTGGAGCCATTGACTCCCAGAACAATGTGTGGCAATAATGACCACCACCATTATTTTGAACCGCTGTACGAATTTCTTCCGGAACTGAATCAATTTTCGTCAAAATTTCTTTGATTGATAATTGATTCCAATCGTCGTAGTTTTCAATTGCAGCGTTTAAATTGTTTACGTAAGTTGCATGGTGCTTCGTATAGTGTACTTCAACAGTCTTTGCATCCATATACGGCTCTAACGCATCCATTGCATAAGGTAATTTTGGTAATTGAAATGTTGCCATAGTTTTACGTCACCTCACTTTCAAGTTTCCTACGGGAAAGAAAGTTTCCCTAAGGCAACAATACGACAAATAAAAAAGAAATGCAACTCATTTACAAAGAAAAGTTGAAAGAAATGTTTGATTGAGAGCAATACATTTGAAAATATACCCCGCACTGTATATAGTGTAAGTAACAATATAAGTGAAGGAGAATGTATCATGACAAAAGCAACAGTTTATACAACATCAACGTGCCCATACTGCACAATGTTAACAGATTACTTAAAAGAGCAAGGTATTCCATTTGAAGAGGTGAACGTTCAGTTAGACCCAGAAGCAGGTCAACGTCTCGTAGCAACAACAGGACAAATGGGCGTTCCACAAACAGAAATTAACGGTCGTTGGGTCATCGGGTTCGATCCAAACGGTATTCAAGAAGCTTTAAAATAAGCGTAAAGGAAGGAAAGTGCCTTGTTTAAAAAACGACGTCTCGGACCTTCCAAAACGAGTTGTCAATTGCATACGAAAGAAGCGTTAGAACAGAAGAAAAAAACAGGACGTTTTCAGTTTGAACTGATGCATATCGGTTTACTCATCGTCGCTAGTTTTTTCATTATGTACGAATTGATTCTCGCTTCTTAACAGCACGGCTCTTTAATGAGTCGTGCTTTTTGTATGTTAAAAAACATTAAAGATTGTCATTTGTCGAAGATTGTTATGTAACTTCCGTTATAATGAAAAAAAGGAGGGTGGAAGATGAGTATTCGTATTTTTATTGTAGAAGATGATCCGTCGATTTATCAGTCATTAGCCGAAGACTTATCTCATTGGGGATATGAAGTAAGTGGTGTGACTGAGTTTGAAGATGTTATGAGTGATTTTACAGCGGTTGATCCCGCTTTAGTCATACTCGATATTCAACTTCCAGCATATGATGGGTTTCATTGGTGTCGGATGATTCGAGACGTATCGAAAGTGCCGATTTTATTTTTATCTTCACGTGATCACCCGATGGATATGGTGATGGCGATGCAACTTGGAGCGGATGATTACGTTCAAAAGCCTTTTCACTTAGATGTATTACGCGCAAAAATTCAAGCACTTCTCCGTCGAACGTATACGTATCATGAACAAGAAGAGACGAGTTTGCTTGAATGGAATGGCGCGATCATCGATTTAAAGAGTGGGACTGTCCGGAAAGATGAGCGAGCGATCGATTTAACGAAAAATGAATTTTTTATTCTCGCTGCACTCGTCGAATCGGTCGATGAAATTATGTCGCGTGACGTTCTTATTCGAAAATTATGGGACGATGAGCGGTTCGTGAATGACAACACATTGACGGTCAATGTAAATCGTTTGCGTCAAAAACTCGCAGATATTCAATTAGATGAAGCGATTGTGACGAAAAAGGGGCTCGGTTACATGGCGGTGACGGTATGAAACACTCATTTTGGTGGGGGTATGTGAAAGAACGTCGTACGTGGATTTTTTATTTTGTATGTGTCCTTCTTTTTTTAGATGCGCTACTTTTACTCGATAATAGTATTACTGCATCGATAGAAAGTATTATATATTTAAATGTCGTGCTAATCGTTTCATTCGTTCTCTTTTTTATTTTTCGTTATTCGCGGGAGACGATTTTTTTAAGAAAGTTAGAAGAGTTAAAAGAAACGCCTTCTGCGGATTGGCAAGACGTCATCGGTGTCGTTGAGCATATGTCGGACGAAATGATGCGTGAAGTGTTAATTGAAATGGAACGAGCGTATCGAGAAGAGCGGACGAAAACACGTGAATTACAAGTGTTAGAAGCGGACCACCTCGATGCATGGGTCCATGAATTGAAAGCACCACTCACTGCGATGCGGCTCATTATGGACCGCGATCGGATGAATCCAATTGTTCAAGCACTCGAGTCAGATTGGTTAAGGCTTCATTTATTACTTGATGAACAGTTATACTTGTCGCGTTTAAATACACTTTCTTCTGATTATTTATTGCAACGAGTCGATTTATATCCACTCATCATTCAAGAAGTGAAGTTATTATCATCTTGGTGCTTTGAAAGAAATATCGCAGTAGAGTTTGAAGGAGAAGATTCTTTCGAAGTGTTGACAGATGCGAAGTGGAGTCCTTTCATCGTTCGCCAATTGTTGACGAATGCGGTGAAGTACAGCCCAGAAGGTGGAACGATTACGATTTGTTTATCGAAAGAGGGCGAATATCCGTCAATTACAATTACCGATGAAGGTCCAGGTATTCCAGCGACAGATATTCCCCGCATTTTTGAACGAGGCTATACAGGGAAAAAAGGGCGCGTATCGAATGCAGCGACTGGACTCGGCTTATATTTAGCGAAGACAGTGAGTGAACGAATCGGTAATTCATTACACGTTCAAAGTCGTGTTGGCGAAGGGACGACGATGATTCTTTATTTTACAAAAGAAAATGATTATGACCATTTGCAAACGACACGTGAAACTTCTCAGTAAGTGAAGCGTTGTATGAGCGAGTCATAAAGGAGGCTTTTTATGTGAGTATTGAAATGTGGAATTTAGTAAAAGCAATTATCCTCGGCTTTGTCGAAGGAATGACAGAGTTTGCCCCGGTATCTTCAACGGGTCACTTAATTATCGTCGATGATATGTGGTTAAAGTCAGAAGAGTTTTTAGGAAAGTATTCAGCGAACACGTTTAAAATTGTTATTCAATTAGGATCGATTTTAGCGGTCGTTATCGTCTTTTGGAAGCGACTCTTTAGTTTGATCGGCTTTTATAACGAAACAGGTACACCGATGCGCGAGCGATTCAACTTACTTCACGTCATTATTGGAATGATTCCCGCGGTCGTGCTCGGTTTTGCGTTAAAAGATTTCATCGATGATCATTTATTCGGTGTAGAAACTGTTATTTATGCACTCGTTGCAGGGTCATTTTTAATGCTTGCAGCAGATAAGTTCGGCCCGAAAAATCCGCGCGTTACAAATCTTGACGAGTTAACGTATCGCCAAGCATTTGCGATCGGGATGGTTCAAACATTGTCCCTTTGGCCAGGGTTTTCTCGAAGTGGAGCGACGATATCCGGAGGGGTCCTTCTCGGATTGAATCACCGAACCGCTGCGGACTTCACATTCATCATGGCAGTGCCGATCATGGCAGGTGCAAGTTTAGTCTCCGTCTTAAAAAACTGGGAGTACATGGCGATGGACCATATCGGCTTTTATGCTGCTGGATTCATTAGTGCCTTCGTCTTTTCGTTAATTTCGATTCGTTTCTTCTTGAAATTAATTTCAAAAGTGAAACTCGCACCATTTGCATATTACCGTTTAGTACTCGCTGCAGTACTCGCTTATATCGTATTCTTTTAATGAAAACTCCTAAAGTGACGAAGTTGTCACTTTGGGAGCTTTTTTGTTAGCTAAAACGAACGACTGTTTAAAAAGAAGGGTATAAGATATGGGTAACAAGTGAAGGAAGACATCATTTTGAAACGTATGTCTATCAATTAAAGGAGAGAAGACAATGAGTAAGATATTACAAGCGACGAATATCCGTAAAACGTACGGCACGCGTTTAAATAAACAAGAAGTATTAAAAGGAATCGACTTATCCGTTGAAGAAGGGGAGTTCGTCGGCATTATGGGAGCAAGTGGTGCCGGAAAAACGACACTTTTAAACGTCCTCGCAACGATTGACCGTCCAACCGACGGAACAGTCGTCATTAATGGACAGACGACTTCTCAAATGAAAGAGCGGGAATTATCGAATTTCCGCCGAACAGAACTCGGCTTTATTTTCCAAGATTACAACTTACTCGACACATTAACAGTGAAAGAAAATATTTTACTACCGGTCTCACTCGGGGGACTGTCAAAAAAAGAAGCAGAAGCGCGATACAATGACGTATCGAAAGCACTCGGTATTGACGACCTCGGGCATAAATATCCGCACCAAATTTCAGGCGGACAAAAACAGCGAACAGCAGCATCACGTGCGCTCATTCACGAGCCGTCGATGATCTTTGCGGATGAACCGACAGGAGCGCTTGATTCAAAATCTGCTGCTGCATTACTGGCGACATTAGAACGAATTAATCGAGAGAGTAATGTAACGATTATGATGGTAACTCATGATCCGATGGCATCAAGCTATTGTAATCGCGTCGTCTTTTTACGCGACGGGCAATTGTATACAGAGTTGTATAAAGGAGAACAGACACGCCAACAGTTTTTCCAAGAAATTTTAAACGTACAAGCGATGCTTGGAGGTGGCACGGTTGACACTCTTTGATCTCGTCGTGCGAAGTATGCGCAAAAATATTAAACATTATTACTTATATTTCTTTGCGCTCATTTTCGCCGTTAGTTTATATTTCATTTTCGCCACATTGCAATACGACCCGACCGTTTTTGAAGGGGTTTCCTCTTCGGGGTCACTCACATCAGGCTTTAGCGCGGCACGTTACTTACTCGTCGTCATTATCGGAGTATTTATTATTTACGCCAATTCGATCTTTTTACGCCGTCGAAGCAAAGAAATCGGTTTATATCAATTGATCGGACTTACACGAGCAGGCGTTGCACGTTTACTCGTTATTGAAAATATTTTCCTCAATATCGGCGCATTGCTCGTCGGTGTCGGAGTCGGCGCATTAGCTGCACGTTTATTCGTGTTACTTTTATTAAAGCTAACAGGAATTGACGGAGGCGTCATTGCGTTAAGTTTCTCTACAGAAGCATTTATCGCCACGATGAAAGTGTTCTTAGGATTAATTGCGATCACATCGCTTCAAATGATTTTACTCGTCTATCGCACGTCACTCATTCAATTATTCCGTGCAAGCGCAACGACGGAAGCACCTGAAGCACCACGTGGTATTATGACGGCGATGACAGCGATTGCTGGGTTCGGTTTTCTCGTATTCGGTTATTGGTTATCGCAGCATATGTTAAATAGTTTTTTACTCGTCAATATGTTACTCGTCTTAGCATCGACGATTTTCGGAACGTATTTATTGTTCCGTGTGACGATCGGTTGGGTTTTTTATCGCCGACGCGTTCGAAAAAATGGTCATTTATCCCTTGCAGATAGTTTATCGCTCGCCCCTTTAATGCACCGAATGAAAGGAAATGCGAACTCATTAACGTTAATTACGACATTGTCTGCGATGGCGATGACGATGATCGCGGTCGCTTATTCTTCCTTTTATGCAGCGGGTGATGTGAGTCGTCAATTGATGCCACATGACTTCATGTTTGATGCAAGTAGTGAAGAAACGCTTGCTTATCGCGAGGAAACGTTAAATGAGTTCCAGCGAGCAGGTATCGATTATGAAGAACAAACGATTCATTCGTATCAAGTACCGTTTCAATTAACGGGGGACAAATTGCCAGAGTTTACAGATGAAGCATTGAATGTTTCGGTCGTTTCCGCAGCGGAGTTAGAAAATACTCGTTATCCGCACGACTTAAAGAAAAGTCATCTTCATTACACAGGCATGTCTTGGATATTTACTTCTGTAAATACTCCTACTCCTGCAAAAATTGGGTCTGATCCATTTACATTAGATGCTTTTGAAGAAGGGAATGTCTTTAACGGTCAATCGATGGAAGCGACACTCATCGTACCAGAAGAGCGTTATGAAGCATTGAAACAATACGCATTACCAGAGTCAGAGTTCGTCCGTTATGCGATCAACATTACAAACGACGACGATCAAGCAGAAGCTTTCGCATTGTATGAGAAAGTGATGCCAAAAGATGACTTTTTACTTTCTTATTATGATACCGATGAAAAAATGAAACAAAATAGTGGGATGTTCATTTTCATCGCAGGATTTTTAGGACTCGTCTTTTTAATCTCTACAGGAAGTATTTTGTACTTTAAACAGATGTCCGAAGCCGAACAAGAACGACAAAGTTATTTAACTCTTCGTCAGTTAGGGTTCAGCGTTCCTGAAATGATGAAAGGCATTCGTCGAAAACAATTATTCGTTTACGGATTACCGCTTCTCGTCGGTATTTTACACGCGACTTTCGCAATGAAGTCCGTCGACGGGGTATTGTTCCAGACAGATGTTACGATTCCAGTAATTATTACATTCGTTGTGTACTCACTCATTTATGCGATTTTTGGCATATTGACGGTTCGTTATTATCGCCATATTGTAAAAGGAACGTTATAAGAAAAAACCTTGTCGCTTGCCGGCAAGGTTTATTTTCAAAAGGAAGAAAGGAGTTATTCAATGAGTGTTTATTTGATGCCTGTACTTAGTGCTTTTGCGGTGTTTTTCGTCATCGCGATCACATTGACGTTTCCGTGGGCATTTTATCAGTATCGAAAGTACGGGTATTTTAGTTTTTGGAAGTCGGTCATCGTTGCCAGTTTTATTTTTTACATGTTAAGTGCTTTTTTCCTCGTCACATTACCGATGCCGGATGAACGAGAGAACTGTGCCGAACGAGAACCGATCGAGCATTACATGCAGACGACACCTTTCCAGTTCGTCAAAGATATTGAACGAGAAGGCGGCGTCGTATGGTCAGATTTTTCAACGTATCGTGTATTACCGGGAGTGCCTGCATTTTATCAACTCGTCTTTAATATGTTGTTATTGTTGCCACTCGGGGTGTATTTACGTTATTTGTTGAAACGGAGAAGAGACATTTGGAAAGCGGTCGTTGCCGGTTTTCTCGTATCACTCTTTTTTGAAATTACGCAGTTGACTGCATTGTACGGCTATTACACATGTCCGTATCGTTTGTTCGATGTCGATGATTTATTTGCTAATACACTCGGAGCAACGATCGGTTATATGATTGCGCCGCTTTTCTTCGTCTTCATTCCGAAGCGCGAAGAGTTGAAGCGTCAATCAGAAGAAATGCGCTTGCAAAAAGAAGCGACAAAAGGAGCGACACTATTTGCGCTCATTCTTGATATTTTGTTTGCGAAACTGCTCGCAAATATCGCAAACGGCATTTTCGGAATCGGTCCGTGGACAGGAGAATGGACATTTTTCATTACGTTGTTCATCATGATTGTTCTTCTTCCACTCGTTACAAAAGGCCAGACACTCGGAAGTGCATTGATTCGCTTACGATATGAACCTATGCAGTCATCGCTTTCTTGGGCGATGGTGAAACGTTATGTCGCGATCATCATTCCGTATATTTCAAGTAAAGTCGCTATTGCTGCGAATGCAGTCGTCGAGCAAAAAATGGGGTATGACGTCTTGTTTTTATCATCACTCGTCTTGCTCAATGTCGTCGTATGGTTGATCGTCATCTTCCATATCCTTCGACGCCTATGGAAAAAAGACCGCCCGTATTATTTCGATGCGTATAGCGGTATTCGAACGATAAGAAAAGAGAAGAAAGAAGGAAAGTAATATGAAAAAAATTTGGATCACTGCGCTCGTCCTTTT
>JASLGI010000029.1 GCA_030149685.1 Bacillaceae bacterium
CACGCATTAAACCGAGTATTAAAAGATATTATCGTTCGTCATAAATCAATGACAGGATATAATGCGCCATTTGTTCCAGGTTGGGATACGCACGGTTTACCGATTGAACAAGTGTTATCAAATCGTGGTGTAAAACGCAAAGAAATGCCAATTACTGAGTATCGTCAAATGTGTGAAGATTACGCTTATACACAAATTGATAAGCAACGTGAACAATCGAAGCGACTCGGTGTACGTGGAGATTGGGAAAATCCATACATTACATTAAAACCAGAGTTCGAATCTCATCAAGTACGTGTATTCGGGAAAATGGCGGAAAAAGGATACATTTATAAAGGGTTAAAACCTGTTTATTGGTCACCATCGAATGAGTCTGCACTAGCAGAAGCAGAAATCGAATATCAAGATAAACGTTCACCATCTATTTACGTCGCATTTCCTGTAAAAGATGGAAAAGGTGTACTTGATACAGATGTTCACTTCTTAATTTGGACGACGACACCTTGGACAATTCCAGCGAACTTAGGGATTTCTGTACATCCTGATTTCGTATATGCAATCGTTGAAGCAAATGGTAAAAAGTTTGTCGTTGCGAAAGATTTAGTAGAAACTGTTGCAGCAGCTGTTGAATGGCCGTCTTATGAAATTGTTGAAGAGATCGATGGAGCAAAACTCGATCGAATCGTCGCGACACATCCATTGTATGAGCGAGATTCACTCGTTATGCTTGGAGACCATGTAACAGCAGATGGAGGAACAGGATGTGTTCATACAGCGCCAGGACACGGGGAAGATGACTATATAATCGGTCGTAAATATGACTTGGATGTTCTTTCACCGGTGGATAGTCGAGGAGTAATGACAGAGGAAGCACCAATGTTTGAAGGGCTTTTCTATGACGATGCGAATAAAGCAGTCACAGAAAAATTAGAAGAAGTAGGTGCACTTGAAAAATTAACATTTATCGAACACTCATATCCACATGATTGGCGTTCGAAAAAACCAGTCATTTATCGCGCAACGCCTCAATGGTTTGCATCGATTGCGAAATTCCGTGATGAATTATTAGAAGCAATTAAAGAAACGAGTTTCACACCGAGCTGGGGAGAGACCCGTCTTTATAATATGGTGCGCGACCGCGGAGATTGGGTCATTTCTCGTCAACGTTCATGGGGAGTACCACTTCCTATTTTCTACGCAGAAAACGGCGAAGCAATTATTACACCTGAAACGATCGATCACGTAGCAAAATTGTTCCGTGAGCACGGGTCAAATGTTTGGTTTGAACGTGACACGAAAGATTTATTACCAGAAGGCTTCACGCATCCAGGTAGCCCGAACGGAGAATTTACGAAAGAAACAGATATTATGGACGTATGGTTCGACTCAGGTTCTTCACACCAAGGAGTACTAGTAGAGCGAGAAGAGTTACGTTACCCTGCAGACCTTTATTTAGAAGGTTCTGACCAATATCGTGGATGGTTTAACTCATCATTAACGACGAGTGTTGCGATGAATGGTCATGCACCTTATAAAGGGATTTTAAGCCACGGGTTCACACTTGATGGAAAAGGACGTAAGATGAGTAAATCACTCGGAAATACGATCGATCCTGTAAAAGTGATGAATCAAATGGGCGCTGACGTATTACGTTTATGGGCATCATCTGTTGACTATACAGCAGACGTTCGCGTATCAGATGAAAACTTCCGTCAAGTATCAGAAGTTTACCGTAAAATTCGTAACACTGTTCGTTTCTTACACGGAAACGTATCAGACTACAATCCAGCAGAACATCGCGTAGTGTATGAAGATTTACGTTCTGTTGATCAATATATGTATTTACGCCTGCAACAATTAATTGAAACAGTTCGCAATGCATATGAACGTTATGAATTTTCAACGATTTATCATGCAGTAAATAACTTCTGTACAGTGGATTTAAGTTCATTCTACTTAGATATTGCAAAAGACGTCGTTTACATCGAAGGTTATGATCACGCAGATCGTCGTGCAATGCAAACAGTAATGTACGACACATTAGTCGCACTCGTTCAATTGATTGCGCCGATTTTACCGCATACAGCAGAAGAAATGTGGGAGCATTTAGAGTATGAGACAGCAGAAAGCGTTCAATTAACAGATATGCCAGAAGCTGAAACATTACCAAATGCAGAAGCATTAGAAACTCGTTTTGAACAACTGATGAATTTACGCGCAGACGTATTAAAAGCATTAGAAGAAGCACGTGATGAAAAAGTAATTGGAAAATCACTTGAAGCGAAAGCGACAATTGCTCTTCCAGAAGGATTCGAAGAGAAGTATATGGGCGAAGATATTAATTTTGCTCAATTCTTCATCGTTTCGGAATTTGAAGTAGTTGCATGGGATACACTAGAGAAAGAATACAATGTAGCAAAAGTTCAAATTACAGAAGCAGACGGAGAAAAATGTGAACGCTGCTGGACAATTCGTCCATCTGTCGGTAGTCATGAAGCGTATCCAGAGCTCTGTGCACCATGTGCAGAGACAGTCGATGCTTATTATAAAGAAGTGGTCGAAGAGGAACGTACAAAGGAAGAATAATTGATTCATTTAGACCGGTAAAACGCCTTGTCGCCTTTACCGGTCTTCTTTTTGTTTGCGAATAGTTGCAGGGAGCAGCTCGCTCTACTAAAATATAGAAAGTGTTTCATTTGACTATTTACGTAAGGGAGGCGAGAACGTGGTATTTTATTACCTCATTGCTATCGCCGTTATCGCGCTAGATCAATGGACGAAATGGCTCGTCGTTCGCTATATGGAACTTGGAGAGAACATTTCGTTGATCGATCAATTATTGTCGTTACATTCACACCGAAATACAGGTGCTGCTTGGGGCATGTTTGAAGGAAAAATGACGTTTTTTTATGTGATTACAATTGTTGTTGTCGCAGGGTTTATTTACTTTTTCCATAAGGAAGGAAAGAAAAGTCGTCTTCTTTCAGTTAGTCTCATGTTGTTGATCGGAGGAGCGATTGGAAATTTCATCGATCGATTGCTTCATGAAGAAGTTGTTGATTTTATCCGGGTGAAAATACCGATCATTCAATACGATTTCCCTATTTTTAATGTAGCGGATATGGCATTGACATTCGGTGTGTTATTATTAATCGTCTATATATGGACATCAGAAGAACAAGAGGAGGAACAATAATGACAACTTGGACATTTGAAGTCGTCGATGGGGAACATGGTTATCGTTTAGATAAATGGTTACCTTTAAAAAATAAAGAATGGTCACGGTCACAAGTACAAACATGGTTGAAAGAAGGAAATGTAACAGTAAATGGAGCAGTTGAAAAACCGAAGTATCGCGTGCAGATCGGTGATGAAATTATCGTTAATGAACCAGCACCGGTTGAGTTAGATGTTGTGGCAGAAGACTTGAATTTATCGGTTATTTATGAAGATGAAGATATTGCGATCGTTTCAAAACCACGCGGCATGGTCGTTCATCCATCACTTGGACATCCACGAGGGACACTTGTGAACGGTTTAATGTATGCGCTCGATGATCTTTCGGGTATTAACGGTGTATTGCGCCCAGGGATCGTTCATCGCCTCGATAAAGATACGACAGGCTTACTCGTCGTGGCAAAAAATGATGAAGCGCACCGTCACTTAGCGGACCAGTTTTCAGAAAGAACAGCAAAACGCGAGTATATTGCACTCGTTCATGGTCATATTCCACATGAAAAAGGGTTGATTGATGCGCCAATCGGTCGCGATCCGAAAGAGCGTCAACGTATGGCTGTTGTTGATGAAGGAAAACCAGCTCGTACACATTTTGAAGTGAAAGAACATTTAGGTGATGAATATACACTCGTTACTTGTCAATTAGAAACAGGGCGTACTCATCAAATTCGTGTTCACTTCGATTATATTGAGCATCCTCTCGTAGGAGATGAAACATACGGCCGTCGTAAGCCAATACCACTTGGCGGGCAGTTTTTACATGCATCAACGATCGGTTTTGTTCACCCACGAACAGAAGAGTATGTAGAGTGGACTTCACCTTTACCTGAAGATGCGGATCAATTGTTACAACAATTACGTAAAGAAACTGATTGACTTTTAAAAGAAACGAGCGTATAGTTATGTTAATCAAATAAAGAACCTTTAAAAACAGTCCAGAGAGGCTGACAAGGTGACCGGATCAGCAATGAGGGATACGTAT
>JASLGI010000255.1 GCA_030149685.1 Bacillaceae bacterium
CGAAGAAGCGATTTTAAAGATGGAACGCGCATTGCGTGAAATGGACATTCAAGGAATTGCAACGACGATTCCTTTCCATTTAAAATTGTTTCAAGATACACGCTTCCGTTCAGGACGCTTCGAAACGAATATTTTCGATTCCATTACTGAATGACCCCACGAGAAAAAAGCGTAGAAATTCAAGGACTTCACTTGAGCTTCTACGCTTTTTCTTATAAACGAATCATTTGTACGCCACTTTCTCCGAACTTTGCATACGCGGCATGATCGGTCGGGCCGACACCTTGTTTGGCAGGCATCGAATGACGAATACCTGCTGTGACGAATTTCTTCGCAACGAACACAGCATCTTCTACTGTCGCACCTTTTGCTAGTTCCGCTGCGATCGCTGCTGCATACGTACATCCCGCTCCATTCGTATGTTTCGTCGGAATACGCGGAGCACGCACTTCATACATATCACGCCCATTGTATAAAATATCGGTCGCCGCTCCTTTGAGTCGTCCTCCTTTAATTAAAACGTAATCACTACCGAGACTATGTAAAGCTCCCGCTGCGCGCTTTAAATCATCGACCGTACGGAGCGCATCGTACTCTAACCCCATTAAATGAGCCGCTTCATACATATTCGGAGTAATAATTGTCGCTTGCGGGATCACTTCTTCTTTCAATGCTTGAATCGCTTCATCCTCTAACAATTTCGAACCGAGTTTTCCAATCATTACTGGATCGACGACGATTCGTTTGGCCTCACTCTCGCGTAACACTTGCGCGACAGAATGAATAATCTCTTCTGTAAATAACATTCCTGTTTTAATGACGTCGACTCCGATATCTTCAAACATCGTATACGCTTGCGCTTCGATTGTCTCAATCGGTAATGGATACACGCCTTGACCGCTAGCGTGACGCGCAACGATCGCGGTAATCGCTGCAACTCCGTAGACATCTAACTCTTGAAATGTTTTTACATCTGCTTGAATACCAGCTCCACCGCGAGCGGCAGAACCAGCAATCGTCAATACTCTCCCTCTATTCATTCAACTTCCTTCTTTCTTTTTTTGATACCTTCTAGTGTATCAAAAAGTTACACATCCGCCTACTATCGAACGACTAAACGATACGCATTCATTGAAGGATCGACGACGTGCACAGCTTCCTCTCGATGGTCCGTCATAACATGTAAATCACGTAACCGATGAATCGCTCGTTGACGTGTCACTTCGTCTGGATAAGAAATCGTCGCCCAAGCAAATCCCGCAGAATCAGGACGTTTCGCTTCCGCTTCCTTTCCTTGCCATTCATTAATGGCGATATGGTGATGATACCGATTCGCCGATAAAAAATAAGCGCGTGGTGCCGTCGCTACGACTGAAAAACCAAGCGCTTCATAAAACGGTAAATCTCGTTCAATATCACTTACATGCATATGTAAATGACCGAGGATCGTCCCTTCCGGTAACCCGTGCCACGTGTAACTTGCACTAATGGCAAGTAGTTCATCCCGGTTCAGTGGTTCTGTCCCCATTTGAATACGTCCGTCTTCCCATACCCAACGCGCGGGGTCTGTATCTGCATAAATTTCGATCCCATTTCCTTCGGCGTCTTGTAAATACAACGCTTTACTTACGAAGTGATCGGCACTAGAGATCGGTTGACGCATCGCGCGCAAATGATGAAGCATTAAGCCGAGCGCTTCTTCCGACGGAAGCAGTAAGGCGAAATGATACATTCCGGTACGTCCTCGCTCTTTCTCATGTCGTACACGTTGCAATGTAATCACCTTTTTTCCGCCAACGCCATACGTCGCTTGCTCCTCTTCTTTCGTTAATCGTTCAAACCCTAATATTTCACGGTAAAATACGTCCATCGCTTCTAAATCTTTTACATCGAGTGTCACTGCGTCCACATACGTCGCATCTTTTGAATGATAAACCATAAAACCCCTCCTTTTTCATTTCTTTACCCTTTTGTTCAACCGATTACTCGCGATGTTTCGTCGAGCGACTTTTCGGCTAAACAAATGATATTGAAGAGGAGGTTTTTTTACGATGAATATACAAAATATAACGATCGTTGGTGCAGGGAATGGAGGCATCACAGCAGCAGCTGATTTTCTTCAACGAGGATATGATGTCACTCTTTATCAACACCCCGATCATCCGACGAATATTCACCATTTACAAAAGCTCGATCATTTCACACTCATCGAAGGAGACAAAGAAACGACGCTCCCCCTTCCGAAACTGACGATGGAAGCGAAAGAAGCGATCGATGGCGCGGACTTCATTATGCTTACTGTACCTGGTGACGGTATTCCTGATATGGCGCGCGAACTCGCTCCGTACATTACGGAAAAACAACCGATTTTCATTAACGGCGCTGCCTCACTCGGTGCGCTACGATTTACACAAGCCGCGAAAGAAGAAGGCATTGACACTAACTTTTTCATCGGTGAAACGAACTCACTCACTTACGGGACACGTGCGGATGCAACGAGTGGACGGGTTGAATTGTCGCTTCGTGTGAAACGGTTATATTTTGCAGCCTTCCCGAAAGAGCGGACAGAAGAGCTCCTGGCGATTTGCCGTTTACTGTATGACTCACTCGTCTATGCAAAAAGTATTTGGGAAGTGACTCTTGAAAATGGCAATCCTGAAGTCCATCCAGGGCCATCGCTTCTCAATGTCGGACGGATCGATTATTCAGAAGGTGAATTTTGGCTGTATAAAGAAGGAATTACGAAACATACTGTTTTACTTCTTCAAGCGATTGAACGTGAACGACTCGCG
>JASLGI010000111.1 GCA_030149685.1 Bacillaceae bacterium
AAAGAAAGCGTTTACTTTATGTTTTTTAGAATAATTTTGAAAAATAGCTTGTTACATAACAAAATTAAACGTATAATAGTTTCTGTAATCAAAAAAGCGAATTCATTTCGTTCAGAAAATTTAGAAAAATCATTTTCATTGAAAGAGATATAGGAGGATTGGATGATATGAGTCTTCAAGCATTATGGGGAAAAATGTGGCAGGCACACCATGATACGAAGAAGTTCTTCAAATTATTCACTTTGAAGAAAGACGACGTACTCGAGTTTGCAGCAGACTCCGCTGACGTCCGCGATAAAAGCGGTTCCACAGGCGGGGGCTCGGGTTCTGGTGATGAGCCACCTAAGGGTCGTACACGAACACAAAACATAGGTTTAATTGCAGGTCCGTTATTATTTGCAATCATTTTATTCTTTTTATCACCGCCAGGAATGTCACATGAAGCATTAGCAGTTTTAGCAAGTACGGTTTGGATTGCTACGTGGTGGATCACAGAAGCAATTCCAATTCCAGCAACGTCTTTATTACCAATTATACTATTCCCATTAACCGGTGCGGTTAGTGAAGGGGTAGCCTCACATTATGCAGGGAATACAATTTTCTTATTCCTTGGAGGATTTATTATCGCGATTGCGATGGAGAAATGGAATTTACACCGTCGTATCGCATTGAACATTATTTTACTCGTCGGTACGAGTACGGAACGTTTAATTTTAGGTTTCATGGTCGCAACAGGATTCCTTTCGATGTGGATCTCTAACACAGCGACAGCGATGATGATGATGCCAATTGGTCTTGCAGTTATCGCACACGTAAACTCAGCGATTCAAGAAGAAGCAGCTGAGACGAACTTCGGTAAAGGAATTATGTTAGGTATCGGTTACTCGGCATCAATCGGGGGAATTGGTACGTTAATCGGTACACCGCCAAACACAATTTTCGCAGGTGTCGTTAGCGAAATGTATGGCATCGATATTTCATTCGCGAAATGGATGTTATTCGGGGTACCACTTTCAGTTGTAACGATGATTGGTGTATGGTTCTACTTAGTAAAAGTAGCATTCCCAATGCAATTGAAAGAATTACCAGGTGGACGTGGAGTTATTCAAAAAGAACGTGACGCATTAGGACGTATGTCATTTGAAGAGAAACTTGTATTATTCGTCTTCTCATTTGCAGCATTCTTCTGGATCACACGTACATTTTTACCAATTCAATTCGTTCAAGATCACTTCGACGATACAATTATCGCGATTATGGCAGCGGTTATGTTATTTATTTTACCGAGCCGTCAAGCACGTGAAGGAAGTTTACTTACATGGAATGATGCGAAAAACATTCCTTGGGGTATTTTACTTCTCTTCGGTGGAGGTCTTGCAATTGCGAACGGATTCAAAGAGTCAGGACTTGCTCAATGGATCGGTGAGCAGTTAACTGTTTTACAAGACGTGAACTTCATTTTCGTTATCGCAATCGTTGCAACACTCGTTCTCTTCTTAACAGAAGTAACATCAAACACAGCAACAGCGACGATGATGTTCCCGATCATGGCAGCACTTGCAGTTGCACTTGAAGTACACCCATACGCATTAATGATTACAGCAGGAGTTGCAGCTTCATCTGCATTCATGCTTCCAGTAGCGACACCACCGAACGCGATCGTATTCGGTTCCGGAGTGTTAAGAATTAATGACATGGTAAAAGCAGGGTTCTGGATCAACTTAGCGATGATCTTCATTATTACACTTGCGATTTACTTCTTGTTACCACTTGCATGGGGTATTGATTTAACGTCATTACCGACAGAGATGATTTTAGAATAAAAAAGATAAACACCTCGTTATTCATTAATGAATCGCGAGGTGTTTTCTTATTTATCCAATAAAAATGTAAGCGGATACAAAAAGCTTCACTTGTTGAAATTAGAGGGTGAGTGAACAAAAAGAACGGTCTAACCGTCTAAAACTATAAGCGAACTGTAATAAAAATCGTCTTTTAGACAATGAAAAACTTGCTTTAATCAAAAAGATTGTTTTATAATACAGTCAAGACCTCGAAAGAGAGGTCGGAAATTAATCTTTGTACAATGGCGCGTCACATGAAGATCTCTTCATAAGCACTGACTGTAACCACCCGGTAAAGAATGATGCTTAGTCAAAAAAAGGAATCTAATAATGAATACGCGTAGGAGACATTTTTAATTGAACGCCGCGAGTTCAATTAAAAGAAAACGAATAAGCTTGCTTGTAGATGATTGTCTGGCGGTGATCAAATACAATGCGTTTATTCCTTTGTGGGTCCTCCTAATAAACTGAATGAAAAGAACACTCCTTTTCCTTTTTAACATGAATAGTCATTGAATATACGTTCTCCCTTAGAACAATAAAATCCTTGCAAATAATGGATGGCTATTCTCAATGAAAAAAGTATTTGTTGAAAAAAAGCTACCCACTCCCTGCCGGGTAGCTTTTTTCGACAAAAAATATGAATAAAGTGAAGAATAAGTGAAAAAGAAACTATTGTACAAAAAATAGTTCATTTTTAGGTATATAGAACTTGTTATATGGATATAATTACTAAAATGAGGTAGAATATGTGTGAAAAGAACATGAAAGCTATTGTTAAATAGTAAATAAATGGGAGAAAACTAAAGAGTTTTAATTAAATTCGACATAAATGTGTCAAAAAGGTTGAAAAAGTATAACATGTTACGGTATTATGAAAATAATCAGATTCGGGTCGAGCAACTTTCGCAAGAGCTAATCTGTTATTCCAATATAAAGAGTGACTATCATAAGTGGTAGCACGAAGGAGGAAATCATTATGTCAAAAGTATATGCAAACCCAAATACAGAGGGTGCAGTAGTAAACTTTAAAGAGCAATATGAAAACTATATCGGTGGAGAATGGGTAGCACCAGTTAAAGGTGAATACTTCGATAACAAAACACCAATTACAGGT
>JASLGI010000126.1 GCA_030149685.1 Bacillaceae bacterium
AGTTAAGTGACCACCGTGTGATAAGTTCATACCGAGCACTGTATCACCTGGCTCGAGTACTGTGAAGTATACAGCCATATTTGCTTGTGCACCTGAGTGAGGTTGTACGTTCGCATGTTCTGCGCCGAAAATTTCTTTTAAACGGTCGCGTGCGATATCTTCTACGACGTCGACGTGTTCACATCCTCCGTAATAACGTTTCCCTGGATAACCTTCTGCATATTTGTTCGTTAAATATGAACCTTGCGCTTCCATAACAGCTTCTGATACGAAGTTCTCTGAAGCGATAAGTTCGATGTTTGACTGTTGACGACCTTTTTCTGCCATGATCGCCTCGTATACTTTTGCATCTGCGCGTTGTACATTACTTAAATCCATTTCGTTCATTCTCCTTTACGTTTCTATGTTGTGGAATGGAAAACTTTCGTGTTCTGACGTAATTGTACCATATTTTAAAGAAAAAACTATATCAAATCGGTGAAATTACGAACGATACTTTGCTCGAGGTCCTCCAATTAAACGGGGACGTGTCGTTGCGAGCGTCACAATCGCGTCACCAATTTGGCGAACCGACGTCCGAACAGGTACTGCAACTGCTTTTAAATGCATACCGATTAGCGTTTGACCGATATCAATCCCCGCATGAGCAGTAATTTCCTCAACCGTTACAGCATCATCTAAATGCTGATAAGCGTAACTTGCCATCGAACCGCCTGCTTCTCGCACCGGATAAACTGATAATGGCTCATATCCGAACGATTCCGCCGCCTCTTTCTCAATCGTTAAGGCACGGTTAATATGTTCGCACCCTTGAAACGCTAAATGAATATGATGTTTATCAGCGAACTGTTTGAACGTTTCAAACAATGCTTCCGCTACTTCAGGCGAGCTTGCAGAACCGATTCGTTCACCGATCACTTCCGATGTCGAGCAACCGACGACGAAAAATGTATTCGGGCGAAGTTCTACTTGTTGTTCGAACTCTGCAAGTAGTTGTTCGAGTTGTAATGTCCACATATGAAGTGCGTCCATAAAAACTCTCCTTATTTATTCGTATTTTCTTCTTGAATGTCTGTAATTTTGTCGATACGACGTTGGTGACGGCCACCTTCAAATTCAGCGGTTAACCACGTTTTCGCGATTTCTTTCGCTAACGCACCACCGACGATACGGCCACCCATTGCTAAAATGTTTGAGTCGTTATGTTCGCGTGTCGCATGTGCTGTATATACGTCGTGAACGAGTGCACAACGAATGCCGTTTACTTTGTTCGCTGCGATTGACATACCGATTCCTGTTCCGCAAATTAAAATACCGCGGTCATATTTTCCACTTGCAACACCTTCTGCTACTGGTTTTGCGTAATCTGGGTAATCGACAGAGTCGTCATGGTCTGGACCTAAGTCAACGTAGTCGAGCTCCATTTCTTCAAGTAATGTAATGATTTCACGGCGTAAATTATTTCCTCCGTGGTCTGATGCAATTGCGATTGTCATAATAAGTCCCTCTTTCTATCTCTTTTAATAATCATATTTTATCATAGAACGCTTGAAGTCGAAACGAATTACTGTCGAAAGTCGAAACGCTCAACAATTTGTCGTAATTCATCCGCATCACGTTCGAGTTGTTCTGCACGACGGTTCATTTCCGTCATCGCTTCTCGTTGTTCATTCGTCACATTCGTCACTTGTTCTACGTTCGCTGCTGTTTCTTCCGCGATTGCTGCGACATGTTGTGCTTGTTCGGACGTCGTTTGAATACTTTGTAATTGGCGTTCAACAACTTCTGTAATATCCATCACAGATAATGCCATATTGTTTACTTCGATGCTCGTTTTTCCAAGTACTTCATTCGTTTCTTTTGCGCGTATTTCTTCTTCTTTTGCTCGTATATTTTGTTCTTTCACTTGTTGAACGATCCCATTTACTTCTTCGTTCACTCGACCGATCATCGCATGAATATTCGTCACCGACTGCGCACTTTGGTCTGCGAGTGCACGAATTTCGTTAGCGACGACAGCAAATCCTCGTCCTGCTTCCCCTGCTCGTGCAGCTTCAATCGAAGCGTTCAATGCGAGTAAATTCGTCTGTTCGGCAATATGACCGACGACATCGATAATTTCCCCAATATGATGGGCTTCTCGTTGCAATCGTTCCGCCCGTACTTCCGACTGCTCACTGCGCGCAGCGATATCCCCGATACTCGCAACGAGCCGGTCAACCGCTTGAACCGTTTCTTGCAGTAAATGAAAAACTTCTTGCGCTTGATGTCCTGTCGTACGCGCAGCTTCATTCACTTCAGTCGCATTGTCACGGATGAATTCGAGTTCTTCTGCCGTTTGTTGAATCGCATAAGCTGTCGATTCAGCACCTGCAGCGATTTCTCCTACAGTCGTATTCACTTCTTCGCTTTTTTCAGACGTTTCATGAATGCTATCGGTCATACTTTTAGCAGTCGATGTTGTTTGAGCAACACTCCGGTCAATTTGACGGACGATTTGGCGCAAACTTTCAACGACATGTTGGAACGATTCAGAAACGGCACGAATTTCATCATTCGTCGGAGGTAATTCAACGTCACGTCCGATTTGATGATCAGCGACACGTTCGGCCGATTGTTTTAATGTCGAAAGTGGTTTCGTGAAAAACCCACTAAAAATAGCTGCAAAAATACCGGACCAAATAATTCCGAGTCCATATGTAATGAGTTCAAATGTTACGACATTTGCTCGAGGAAAAAATGTCGGGTGCACCCAGTGGATAAACAGTGCACTCGTTGAATACGTAATGACTGCGAGACTGACGACAAATAAGACGAGCTTCGTACGAATGTTCATTCTTTTTCCTCCTCTTGTAATTGATCGATCAATCGGTCAATCAATTGTTGTAACTCTCGAAACGTCGCTTCATAGTGTGTAAGCGAACCTCCGAACGGATCTGCAACATTCAATGTCTCTTCTCCGACGAATCGTTTCAACGTCATCACTTTTTCTTTACTTTCAGGAAATGCTTGGTGAAGTAACTGTTCATGCGACGTTGTCATCGTCAAAATGAGATCTGCCCATTCGACATCTTCCTCTGTCAATGCATGAGATTCTGCAGTATGAGGAAGTTTATGACGTGTGACAAGTGTTTTTGCATGTTCTGACATCGGTAATCCGTCGACTGTCATTAAACCAGCTGAACGAACGTGCATATGAGGTAACTGTTTTGCTCGTAATAACGCTTCAGCCATCGGACTACGACACGTATTTCCTGAACAAACAAAATAAATATTCATTCCATCACCTACTTTCCTTCACAATATCGAATTTTTAGGAAAAAAGAAATGTTTTTCTTAAAACTTATCCACAATTGTCGAAAGTTTTGCTCGCTTTTTGGAAAGTTATCCACTGTTTTTATGAGAAAAGCCACCGTCTGTGAAACAAACGCATGGCTTTTTTCTCATTTTTTGGTTGTTTCATCGTAACGACGTCCACCTGATGCTTTCATCATCCGGTTCATCACCGCTGTCCCGATACCTTCGAGATCAGTTTCTACAGATAAGATTAGATCTGCGTCGGTTAAATCACATTGACGGAGCGCCCGATATAAGTTCGCTGCAATTTGCTCTTTATCGTCGATCGAACCGACAGAAAAATACCAGTCGGCATCGAATGTAAACAATTCTTCAGGACCTACGACTGCTACTTCTTGTCCTTTTTCATGAATCGATGCGATCGCTTGAGCGATTTTCTCCTCATCGGGCTCAATAACAAAAAGTGGCGCTTCCGGTGCGTAATGCATATATTTCATACCGGGAGCTCGTGGTGCCTGATCTTTTTTCACTAAAATATCATCTTTCACCGGTCCGATGACGCGCTCAATTTGTTCTTTCGTGACTGTTCCCGGACGAAGAATCGTCGCTGGGCTTGTCGTTAAGTCTATAACCGTCGATTCAACACCGACATCGGTCGGTCCTCCATCAATAATGAATGGAATCCGTCCTTCTAAATCATTGTATACGTGCTCCGCTGTTGTCGGACTCGGTTTCCCACTGCGGTTTGCACTCGGTGCTGCCACCGGCTCTTGCAATTGTCGAAGCATCGCAAGTGCGACTGGATGATTCGGCATACGAATGCCAATTGTTTCCATTCCTGGTGTGACACTCGGCGCAACAGCACCATCTTTTTTATATAAAATCAATGTTAGTGGCCCCGGCCAAAACGCATCCATTAACTGATACGCTTCTTCTGGCACACTAACAGCAAGTGCTTCTACTTGTTCTGGGTCGTAAATATGAACGATGAGTGGGTTATCAGACGGACGACCTTTCGCTTGAAAAATCTTTTGCACCGCTTCTTCATTCGATGCAATAGCACCTAAGCCGTAAACTGTTTCTGTCGGAAAAGCGACGACATCTCCTGTGCGGAAATGCTCCAACGCTTCCGTAAAAAACCGACATTCTGCCCCGTCTCGTTCATACGTTTCAATCATCGTATCCAATTGATCCCTCCTCTGTTAAAAATGAACCGCTATCCAACGATCGTGACCGTAAATATCGCGATGTGCTCGCACAGTCGCATGTGGCCATGCCCGTTGAAACATCGTACACACAGCTTCTTTTTGTGCATAACCTATTTCAACGACGAGTAATGAACCTTCTTTCACATAGAAATGAGCCGTTTCTGCTAAATGACGATAAAAAGCGAGCCCTTCTTCTTCAGCGAAAAGAGCGAGATGTGGTTCGTATTGAATCGCACTTTTACTCATCACTTTCTTTTCGTCATGAGCGATGTACGGAGGGTTGGAAATAATGACATCATACGTACCACTTAATGCGTTCGTTCCATCTCCGTGAATGAAAGTGACAGGGGAAATGAGCGCTCGCGCATTTTGTTGCGCGACTTCTAACGCATCGAGTGATACGTCGGTCGCTTCGACACGTAAAGAAGGGCACTCTAATTGCAAAGTAATCGCAATGACGCCGCTTCCTGTACCAATATCAACGATACGCGCTTGGAAGTCACCTTTTTCTTTCAACCAATTCAATGTGAAGTCGACCATCTCTTCTGTCTCAGGACGTGGAATTAATACGCGTCGGTCGACATAATACGTCCGTCCGAAAAACTCCACTTGTTTCGCAATATATTGAAACGGTTCTCCATCGATCAATCGCTGCGAAAAACTCTTCAACAAGTGTTCTTTCTCTTTTGGAAAATCATCATGTAACCGTAACGTCCATTCTGTAAAAGAAAAATCTAACACTTCACGCATCATTTGCTCAGCAACATATCGTTCAATGCCGTGCGTATCAAATAGTCGCTCGTACGACTTCCACACGTCATAAATCGATTTAGTCATTTCGATTTAAACTTTCCAGTCGTTCGGTTTGCTCCTCAACGATCAATGCTTCAACAATTTCATCTAAGTCTCCGTCAATAATCGCATCGAGCTTTTGAAGTGTTAAATTAATACGGTGATCGGTCACACGGCTTTGTGGATAATTGTACGTACGAATTCGTTCCGAGCGGTCTCCAGTACCGACTGCTGATTTTCGTTGTTCCGCATATTCTGCTTCTGCCTCTTCTTGTGCAGCCGCATAGACACGTGCTTTCAATACTTTCATCGCTTTTTCACGGTTTTTAATTTGAGACTTTTCATCTTGCATCGCCACCATAATGCCTGTCGGTAAGTGAACGATACGAACCGCCGAATCCGTCGTGTTGACGTGCTGTCCACCGGCTCCGCTTGAACGATACGTATCAATTTTTAAGTCTTCATTGCGAATATCGACATCGACATCTTCGACTTCAGGTAATACTGCGACAGTTGCTGTCGACGTATGTACACGTCCGCCTGACTCTGTTTTCGGTACACGTTGTACGCGGTGTGCGCCATTTTCAAATTTCAAACGAGAGTAAGCACCTTTTCCTTTGATCATAAAGACGACTTCTTTAAATCCACCAAGTTCTGTCGGTGAAGCGCTCATCGTCTCTGTTTTCCATCCTTTACTTTCTGCATAACGGCTGTACATACGATAAAGATCTCCAGCAAAAAGTGCCGCTTCATCTCCACCTGCTGCTCCGCGAATTTCGATAATAACGTTTTTATCGTCATTCGGATCTTTCGGAATGAGAAGTCGCGTCAATTCTTCTTCCATCTGTTCGAGTGATTCTTCTAATTCGGATACTTCCATTTTAACGAGTTCGCGCATCTCTTCATCGAGAGAAGAATCTTCTAACATCGGACGCGTCTCTTCATATTGTTCTTTTTTCTCTTTATATTCACGATAAACAGTGACCGTTTCTGACAAATCGGCATGTTCGATCGAATATTGGCGTAATTTTTCTACATCAGCCATCACTTCCGGGTCGCTAAGCAACTCATTTAAATGATTGTAGCGATCTTCTACTGCTTGTAATTTATCAAACATTTTTTCTCCTACTTCCTTTTAGTTCAATTTCTTCTATTGTACGAAATGGATACTCTAGTTGCAATTATCGACGTACTTCATGATGGTGACGACATCTCGCTTCATACGCTTCTGTTGCTCCAATTAAGACTGTCGGTTCATCGACATGTGCGGGAATGCCGTTAACGAGTCGTTGTGTTCGTGTTGCTCGATGCCCACAAACGGCACAAACAGCGTGTAATTTTGTCACATATTCAGCAATTGCTAAGACGTGAGGCATCGGATGAAAAGGTTCCCCTCGGAAGTCTTGGTCGAGTCCTGCAATAATGACACGATATCCTTCATCTGCCCATTCGCCAATAATTGTCGTTAATGTATGGTCAAAAAATTGCGCCTCATCAATCGCAATCACATCGATATGTTCAGGAATATGGCGGAGCATTTCAGATGCGGTAAGAACCGAAATCGCATGAAGAGAACGTCCGTCATGACTAGCGATCGCTTCTTTTTTGTATCGATCGTCTAATGCCGGTTTAAAAACGATCGCTCGTTGTCCAGCAATCATCGTCCGTCGGAGACGTCGCATAAGCTCCTCTGATTTTCCTGAAAACATACTTCCTGTAATCACTTCAATCCAACCACGTTGCATCGATATATCCACAACGATTCCTCCTTAAACGGAAAATACCCGTCGGTTTGCACCAACGGGTAATTTTTTCCTCTTATTCTTCTTCGCTTGTGAGGCCATATTTTTTGTTGAAGCGGTCGACACGGCCGTCCGCTGCAGCAAATTTCTGACGTCCTGTATAGAATGGGTGACATTCTGAACAGACTTCCACGCGAATTTCTTCTTTAACTGAACCTGTTTCGAATGTGTTACCACATGAACAAGTTACTTTCGCTGTATGGTATTCTGGGTGAATTCCTGCTTTCATCGGTCTCTCTCCTCTCGCCCTAATCTATTTGCTAGATTAGAGATTATTATAGGTGCGCGATTTGCGCTAAAGACTGATGCCTTACACGACCCGTATATGCCAGTCGCATATGCAAAAATCATCGTAAAAATCTTTACTAGAAGATTATAACAACTCACCTTTAAAAAATCAAACATTTCCGCTCATTTTTTTCTTTAACGAGACGAATCTTTTTTCGTTCGACGTGCCCGTTCTTTTGCGAGTTCATCGATAAACTGTTCATTCGTTTCGGTCTGCTTCATTTTGCGAATAATTTTTTCTGAAATGTCGGGGTTGTTCGACATCGTTCGGCGAAGTGCCCAAATTTGATCGAGCTCTTTTTTCGTTAAAAGTAATTCTTCTTTTCGAGTACCTGAACGTTTCAAATCAAGTGCTGGGAAAATACGACGTTCTGCTAATTGACGATCTAAGTGCAGCTCCATATTTCCTGTTCCTTTAAACTCTTCGTAAATGACTTCATCCATACGAGAACCTGTATCGACGAGTGCTGTTGCTAAAATCGTAAAGCTTCCACCTTCTTCTAAGTTACGAGCAGCTCCGAAAAATCGCTTCGGACGGTGGAATGCTGCGGGGTCAATTCCTCCCGATAACGTACGACCGCTCGGTGGAATAACTAAGTTGTACGCTCGTGCTAGACGTGTTAATGAATCCATTAAAATGACGACATCTTTTTTCTGTTCAACTAAACGCATCGCGCGCTCTAAGACGAGTTCTGCCACTTTTACGTGGTTTTCAGGACGTTCATCAAATGTTGAACTGACGACGTCCGCATTGACAGAACGTTCGATATCTGTCACTTCTTCTGGACGTTCATCGATGAGTAAAACGATCAACTCAGTATTCGGATGATTTTTCGTAATCGCATTGGCGATTTCTTTAATTAACATCGTTTTTCCTGCCTTCGGTGGAGCGACAATTAAGCCACGTTGACCGAAGCCGACAGGGGAAATGAGGTCCATAATACGTGTAGATAAATGTTCAGGTGTCGTTTCTAGTTGAATTTTACGGTTTGGGTAAAGAGGTGTTAATGCTGGGAAATGGACACGTTCGCGTGCCACTTCAGGATCTTCTCCATTGACTGCTTCAACTTGAAGGAGTCCGTAGTAACGTTCGTTTTCTTTCGGTGGACGAACTTTTCCAGATACTTTATCTCCATTACGTAAATCGAATCGGCGAATTTGTGAGGCGGAGATATAAATATCTTCTGAACTTGGTGAGTAGTTGATCGGACGGAGAAAACCGAATCCTTCCGATTGGATAATTTCTAGTACACCTTCCATAAAGAAATATCCTTCACTTTCTGCCCGCGACTTTAAAATAGCGAATACTAATTCTTTTTTCGTTAATTTTGAATAATATGAAATTTTCAATTGACGAGCGAGTGTGTATAACTCTTTCAACGTCATTTCTTCTAATGCTGCGAGATTTACTGCTCCCATATAATTGCACCACTCTTTATTTATTAGTAGTTACACAGTGACTAGTTCATTTTTCAAACGATAAGAAAAGACCGAGGAGAATATTACTTCCTCTTCGGTCTTTTTCTCCAAGTCTTCGTTTTTATTCGTTGTCTTCAAGTACGAGATTTGGTTTTTTCTCCATACTATGACGACCTTCGATGAAACGAATCGTTCCTGATTTCGAACGCATGACGAGAGAATGTGTCGTTGCGTATGCACCTTTTGTCTGCACACCGCGGAGTAATTCACCATCAGTAACGCCTGTCGCTGCGAAAATCGCATCGTCTCCTGTGACGAAATCGTCCATCATGAGGACTTTATCGACGTCGATGTTCATACGTTTACAACGCTCGATTTCTTCGTCATTTGAAGGCATTAATTTCCCTTGGATTTCTCCTCCGAGTGTTTTCAGACCGACTGCTGAAATCACCCCTTCTGGAGCTCCACCGATACCGAATAAAATGTCGACACCTGTTGAGTCGAATGCTGTGTTTAAAGCAGCAGCGACGTCTCCATCTTGGATTAACTTGATACGCGCACCTGCTTGACGAATTTCTTCGATCATTTCTTTATGGCGTGGACGATCAAGAATCGTTGCAACAACGTCTTCCATACGTTTATTTTTCGCTTTTGCGACCGCTTCTAAGTTTTCTGTCACCGATGCGTTAATATCGATTTTTCCAACTGCTTCTGGTCCAACAGCGATTTTTTTCATATACATATCAGGTGCGTTGAGTAAGTTTCCTTTATCAGCAACAGCTAAAACAGCTAATGCGTTCCAGCCTCCTGATGCGACGATGTTCGTTCCTTCAAGTGGGTCAACCGCAATATCGACTGCTGGTCCGTCACCTGTTCCTAATTCTTCACCGATATAAAGCATCGGTGCTTCATCCATTTCACCTTCACCAATGACGACGACTCCATTCATCGGAATCGTATCGAATACTTGACGCATCGCAGTTGTTGCTGCGTCGTCTGCTTCATTTTTTAAACCTCTACCCATCCAACGTGCTGCTGCAACTCCTGCTGCTTCTGTCACGCGGACTAATTCCATCGTTAAACTTCGTTCCATGAGCGTTGTTCCTCCCGTTTTACGGATTTCTTATTGTACTTTATTTAGTATACCACAATTTTTGCCTTTTCATTTAGCAGAGTTGTGACGATTACTCTTTTGG
>JASLGI010000147.1 GCA_030149685.1 Bacillaceae bacterium
TTCCATCGTATTTCCTCCTTCAACTTATGCTGCAAATTTTTTCTTCACTTCGAGCATGGCTCCAACGAAACTTAATAATACGATTACGGCAACAATCCAGAAGTAAATCGTCGGTTGTTGTAAGAAAAACTGTTGATAAAATAATGCACCAAAAATTCCTCCAATGACCGGCCCGATAATTGGAATTGGAGCGTATCCCCAATCGGAATCACGTTTACCTGGAATCGGTAAAATGAAGTGTGCAATTCGTGGTCCTAAGTCACGTGCGGGGTTGATCGCATATCCTGTAGGTCCACCGAGTGAAAGTCCGATCGCTACAATTAACAAACCGATAATAAATGGATTTAATCCGTCTGAAAACTCATTCGCACCGATAAATAAAATCGCAAGCACTAAAACGAATGTCCCGATAATTTCTGTCAATGCGTTTGCAAGCGGTGAACGAATCTCTGGAATCGTTCCGAATACGCCGAGCTTCGTCGTCGCATCGTCTGTTGCATAAAAATGTGGTAAATAAGCAAAAAATACGATACTTGCTCCGACAATTGCTCCGAGCATTTGTCCGATAATATATGGCATAATTTCCTCTACTGGAAACTCCCCAATCGCTGCCATACCAAGCGTTACTGCTGGGTTTAAATGTGAGGCACTAAATGGTGCTGATGCATAAATACCGAGCGTTACTCCTAATCCCCATGCAAGTGTAATAACGATCCAGCCTGATGCATGAGATTTTGTTTTGTTCAGTGTGACACCAGCAACGACGCCTACCCCTAAAATAATGAGTACCATCGTTCCAACAAACTCACCAAAAAATCCTGTCATCAATAACTCCCCCTTATCGTCTCCATAGAGACTTGTCTGATGTTGTGACTGCAATTGCTCCTGCTTCAAGTGCTCGATCGATCTGTTCAGGTGTTTGAATAAGACCGCCACTAATGACGGGAATACCTGTTTTTTCACGAACTTGAGCAACCATTTCAGGAATAATTCCAGGTAAAACTTCTATATAATCCGGCTGAATTTGTTCGACGAGTGCATAACTTTTTTCTAATGCAAGTGAGTCGAGCAAAAACATCCGCTGGATCGCAATAATTTCTTTTTTCTTCGCCTTTTTTAATACATTCGCACGTGTAGAGACGATTCCGTCGGGACGGACGTCATGACATAAAAAGTCCGCCCCGTAATCGTCTGTTTTTAACCCGTGAATTAAATCTGCATGAAGAAAGATTCGTTTCCCATACTTTTTTGCTTCTCGGCGCACGTGCATGAGCTGGCTAATATGAATATCTAAAACGACAAACGTTTCGTAAGAACTTTCAAGTATTTTCCGCAAATCGCCAAGTTGGCGAAGTGCGGGTAAAATCGTTTGATTGTTCACCAAGTCCAATGCTCTCCTTTATTCTTCATTCGCTTCGCTTGCGCGTGTCATTTCAAGTTCGAGACGTTCTTTATACTGTTTCGTTACTTCGTCTGACCAATCGAATGTTTGTTTCATAACGTCGATCACTTCATCTTTCCATTGAACGACGAGTTGGTAACGGAATAATAAATCTCCTGTTCGACGAGCGAAGAAATCTGTCGGTGTAATAATTAACTCATTGTCAATGCCGTACATTAACTGAGCATATAAAGCATTCGGTAATTTCGTTTCGTTGTTTTCAATATAAGAAACGAGTTGTGGTGCGTTACTTCCATACATATGAACGAGCATCTCTGCTTCTTCTTGTTTCACACCAGCTTGCACGAGCACTTTTGACTGTTCGGCAACGTATGCTGGGAATGCATCAGAGCCGCCAACATCTCCTCCTGAAAGACGTAATTCTTTCGTCGGGCTACTACCGTATAAAATGCCGTCTTCATTTTTAAAACGTTTCACGACACGATCGACAATCGTTTCCGCCATTTTACGGTAACCTGTTAATTTTCCTCCAGCGATCGTCATAAGACCTGAGTCAGATTCCCAAATCTCGTCTTTTCGAGAAATTTCTGATGGGTTTTTCCCTTCTTCATGAATAAGTGGACGGACACCTGCCCAGCTTGATTCAATATGCTCTTCTGTCACATCGATCGATGGGAAAATATAATGGATAGCGCGTAAAATATAGTCGCGGTCTTTATCTGTTACGACCATTCGTTTCGGATCTCCTTCGTAAAACGTATCTGTCGTACCGACATACGTTTTACCTGCGCGTGGAATCGCAAAAACCATGCGGCCATCCGGTGTATCAAAATAAATTGCTTGATCGAGTGGGAAATCTGCATGATCAAATACTAAGTGAACACCTTTTGATAACTGTAAATGTTTCCCGTGTTTGGAATGATCCATTTCACGAACATCATCGACCCAAGGACCTGCTGCGTTAATGATTGCTTTCGCTTCAACCGTATACGTTTCATCTGTTAAACGGTCGTACACTTCTACTCCTGTCATGCGTCCTGCATTGTTGTAAATGAACGTATTTGCTTTTGCATAGTTTGCGATCAATGCACCGTAATCGTGAGCACGTTTGATCACTTCAATCGTTAAGCGTGCGTCATCTGTACGATACTCGACGTAAAGTCCGCCACCTTTTAACCCGTCTGATTTTAAAATCGGTGCTTTTGCTAACACTTCTTCATTTGAAAGCATCGTGCGACGTTCTGATTTTTTCACTTGTGCGAGTGTGTCATACATCGTTAAACCGAGCGCTGTCGTATAGTAACCGAATGTCCCACCTTCATAAAATGGTAAAAGCATTTGTACAGGTGTCGTAATATGTGGCCCGTTTTCATAAACGACAGCACGTTCTCGTCCGAGTTCCGCTACTTCTTTTACTTCGAGTTGTTTTAAATAACGAAGCCCTCCGTGCACAAGCTTCGTTGAACGACTGCTCGTTCCGTGCGCAAAGTCTTCCATCTCTACTAAACCGACGCGCATACCGCGAGCTGCTGCATCAAGTGCGATTCCTGCTCCTGTAATTCCTCCACCAATAACTAAAACTTCTAATGGCTCTTTTTGCATTTGTTCGAGTGATTGTTTACGTGTATTCATTGATAATGTCATCGTCATCTCTCCTTTTTTTAATAAAAAAAGAGACCTTGAAATAAAGGACGACAAACGTCCTCTTTCAAAGGTCTCTCAGTACTCA
>JASLGI010000219.1 GCA_030149685.1 Bacillaceae bacterium
GCCTTTTCTACATTTGTTACGATGACATTGTTCGGTAGAGGCGAAACGGTGTATTGGCAATGGCTCATTTTTAAAGTGTCTGAAGAAAGTGTTCGTCAAGGAATATTGTTAGCATTAAAAACGTTAGCTTTTTCAGCGCTCAGTTTATTTTTACTCGTGACGACGAATCCGATGTTACTGGCGTATTCGCTCATGCAGCAATTTAAATTGCCTTCGAAATATGCTTACAGTTTCATTGCTTCTATTCGTTTATTGCCAATTATCGTTGAAGAGTTTCATGCGCGACGTAATGCGCTGATGATTCGCGGCATTCAATTTTCTAAAGGATGGCGAGGCGTCGGCGAGCGGCTCGAACAATATACGGTGCCACTGTTTGCTCAAAGTATTCGTCGTGCGCAGCGGATTGCTGTAGCGATGGAGTCGAAGCAATATCATATGGGAAAAAGCCGGACGTATTATTATGAAACGACTTATACGAAACGAGACGCTCTTTTTATTCTCATCATGTCTGTATTAGTGATGAGTTTATATGTTTTGGCGCGGTTATTTCCGTTATCTTTTACATTTATTTAAAAAAGAAAGACGACTTCTTGGGAGAGGAAGTCGTCTTTTTGAATGAAAATATCGAGTGTTTGGGAGTCTTCAATGATGATCGATTATTCGTGTGAACAGCAGCTTGTATTTGCAGTCGCTTCACGCGGTTCAAATGGCGTACGGTCAATTTCAAAACCGAGGTCTTTGATCATTTGAATATCTGAATTGTTTTCTTGTCCAGCTGTCGTTAAGTAGTCGCCGACGAAAATCGCATTTGCTGGATATAAGCTCATCGGTTGCAAGCTACGCAAGTTCACTTCACGTCCACCAGAAACACGGATTTCTTTTGTTGGGTTAATGAATCGGAAAAGTGAAAGTACTTTTAAGTTGTACATCGGATTCAATTCATCGAGCCCTTCAAGAGGTGTTCCGTCAATCGCATTTAAAAAGTTAACAGGAATCGAGTCAGCATCTAATGCATGTAAGCTACGAGCCATATTGATCACATCTTCATGTGTTTCGCCCATTCCGACAATGACGCCCGAACAAGGAGAAATCCCAGCTTCTTTCGCGTAGTTTACTGTCGTCACACGATCATCGTACGTATGAGATGTCGTAATGTTTGGGTGATGCTCTTTTGACGTATTTAAGTTATGGTTGTAACGGTCAACACCGGCTGCCTTTAATTGTTCTGCTTGATCTGGTTTTAAAATGCCGAGGCAGGCACAAATCGTTAAATCTTCATGTTTTTCTTTAATTTCTTTGACGGATTCAACAACTGTTTCGAGTTCACGTCGTTGTGGTCCACGGCCACTTGCGACGATACAATATGTTCCTGCATTATTTTGAATCGCGCGTTCTGCTCCTGCAATAATTTGTTCTTTCGTCATCATTCGATACTTTTCAATCGGTGCTTCTGAAATAGAAGATTGTGAACAGTACCCACAATTTTCTTGGCACATGCCTGATTTTGTATTGATGATCATATTTAGTTTTACGCGATTACCGAAATAATGATGACGCACCGTATAGGCGGCATGGAGTAGTTGTAAAATATCTTCATCTGGCGCGTTTAAAATTGCATGTGCGTCTTCATCTGTTAGTTGATATCCCTTTAATACGTCTTCTGCTAATTGTTGATAGTTGATTGTCGTTGATACAGTCATGTCCATTCCCCCATTTAAATTATAATTTCAATGTTTTTTTCATACGTAAACCGAAAACCCCTGCAAATACTGCTAAAATAATATCTTTTGGAAGTGGTGCCATCATCGGCGCCCAAGCGAGTAAATATGTAATATCCGCTTCCATAATGTATTTAATCGCAAAATACATCCACGTCGTGCCGAATACATAGTTAAAAGCAGTACCAATTAAAGCTGCTACGATATATGGACGTGCAGTCTTTTTCCCCTCTGTCATTTTCCCGACCATCCATGCTAAGAAAATGAATGAAACGATAAATCCGAATGTCGGTGATAACGCCATTGCGAGTCCACCTTTGAATTGCGCGAATACAGGTAGTCCGATTAAACCGAGTAACATATATACTGTCATCGAAATTGCCCCTAGACGACTACCGAGTAAAATCCCTGCTAAAATCGCGAAAAATGTTTGTAACGTAATCGGAACGCCAGCGATGACGAAAAACGGTAAAAATGAGACAATGTTGGCACCGATCATCATAAGTGCTGCGAAAATTCCGACATAAGCTAAATCGACTGTTCGAAATTTTGGTTTCGTTACTGTTGCTGTTGTCATGAAAACCACCCCTAAATCAAATGTGTTAATAATTACATATTATAAGTTAACTCAATATGTGTCAATGACTAATTTAATAAGTTAACACAAAAAATAGAGAGGAATGGAGAGGAAAACGATGATATTAATGCTTTATGATGGAACGTGTGCGATGTGTCACGGCGCGGTTCAGACGACATTGAAGTATGATGAAAAAGAACAAATTTATTACGCTCCTTTAGATAGCCCTATTGGTGAAAAAATATTGAAAGCGTTTGCAATACCGGTTGAAACAGATAGTTTAATCGTCGTCGATGACCACCAGGTGTTTTTGTACGGCGATGCGATTTTGGCACTTGCTCGTGCGCTCCCTTATCCGCTGCGTTTCTTAATGATTGGAAAGCTCGTTCCCCGTTCAATTCGAGATTTTTTCTACCGAATGCTAGCAAAATATCGTTACCGCCTTTTCGGAAAAGAAACGTCTTGTCGCTTATATCCCGCGTCTATTCAACGTCGCTTTTTATACGATGAACGACTCCCGAAAGAATGGTTGCCATAAAAAAACCGCTTGAGCGTCACTCAAGCGGTTTTCCTACGTCGTTTGTTGTAACGGACGTTGTTGATAATTTTTCCCCCATAGTTCCATTTGTTCTAAAATCGGTCCGATTGCACGTCCTTGTTCTGTTAAAGAATATTCAACACGTGGCGGCACCTCATTAAATACTTCACGGTGAATGATGCCATCTTCTTCGAGTTCACGTAATTGCAACGTTAACATCCGCTGCGTAATCGAAGGCATTAGTCGACGCAACTCATTAAATCGTTTCGTTCCATCGAGTAAATGATATAAAATAAGTCCTTTCCATTTCCCTCCGATAATATCTAATGTTAGTTCTACCGCACATCCTTCAGTCGTTGTCCAGTTGTCACAATTCATTGCACGTGATTTTCGATCAATCATTATTATTCCTCCTAGTAGGATACTCTATGTTCCTTACTTACAAAAATGTGCATTCTTGTCGTCTATTGTTTCTTATTCTACCATAGAGATGGAGGTATTCTCACATACTTCACATTTGAAAGGATGGATAGAATGAAAGTTTTAACAGTAGTGTCTCACCCAAGAACCGATTCATTAACGATGCAGGTGGCTGAACAATTCGTGAAAGGACTGAAAGAAGCAGGTCATGAAGTCGAAGTACTCGACCTTTATCGTGAAAACTTTGACCCTGTTCTTTTAGGAGAAGATGAACCCGATTGGGCAGATGATGGCATCCATTATTCTGACACGGTCATGCGTGAAATTGAACGAATGAATCAAGCAGACGGACTCGCTTTCATTTTCCCTGTATGGTGGTATAGCATCCCTGCGATGTTAAAAGGATACATCGACCGCGTATGGCAATACAATTATGCTTATGGTAATCGCACGTTGCCACATGAACGTATCCAATGGATCGGCATGGTCGGTGCAAGTGAAAAACAATTTGACAAACGTCAATACAATAAATTAATTTCTTATTATTTAAATATCGGCTTATCCCAATTTGTCGGTGTCGATACATCACGAGTGGACCTTTTCTATGATACGTTAACATCGATGGACCCAGACGTACAAAAAGAGTTCGGAGAGCAATGGATGAAGCGTGCTTATGAACTCGGAAAAACGTACGGAACGTTTGAAACAGAACAAGACGGCTTAACATTAGGAGAATAAGAACAAAAAAGCGTTTTCTGTCGAAGAAGACGCTTTTTTCATCAAATGAAAGGAAGATTGTATGACAAACTTTGAAGAAAAACGTGGATATGCACGAACATTTCAAGAAGGAAAGTTAACGCTCGGTTTATTTACACCGATTGAATCATACACATCGAGTGTACCGAAGATGGATCTCGAAGATCAGACACGTCGGATGAAAGAGGCAGAAGAAGCAGGATATGCCGCACTTTGGGTGCGAGACATACCGTTTCATATTCCGACATTTGGAGATGCCGGACAAATGTATGACCCGTGGGTATATTTAACATATATGAGTACAGTGACAACCGACATTGCACTCGGTACAGCGAGTATGATTTTACCGATTCGTCATCCGATTCATTTTGCAACGAGTGCCGCAAGTATCGATCATTTATCTAAAGGACGATTACTTCTCGGTGTTGCAAGCGGGGACCGTCCCGACGAATTTCCTGCATTTCACGTACCGATGCACGAGCGAGGAGATAAGTTTGTTGAAGCGTTCGAACAAATTCGTAAAATATGGACAACGTCTTTTCCCGTACATGAATCATCTTTCGGTACGATGACAGGAGCAGGCGACGTTTTACCGAAACCGTATCGCAAGCAACCGATTCCGATGTTTGTTACCGGTTCAAGTCGCCAATCACTTGAGTGGATTGGAAAGCATAGTGACGGGTGGATGTATTACCCGAGAAACTTAGAATTTCAAGCGCGTGCGGTTAAAGAGTGGAAAGAAGCGAGTGGTGCTACGTTTAAACCGTTCATGCAATCGCTCTACATCGACTTAGCTGAAGACCCGGATGAACGTCCAACACCGATTCATCTCGGCTTCCGTACAGGACGTCACGCACTCATTCAGTTTTTACACCTTTCTGAAACGATCGGTGTCAACCATATTATTTTAAACTTCAAATATGGGCGCCGTCCGATCGATGACGTGTTAAAAGAGATGAAAGAGTATGTCGTTCCTCATTTTTCAGCTATGGAGTAATAGAAAACGTCCAGCCACTACATAAGCGGCTGGACGTTTTATTAATCTGTGAAATCGTCGAAGTATCCTTGAATAAAGACGATCGGTGTTCCTTTATCTCCACTACCTGATGTTAAGTCAGAAAGTGATCCGATTAAGTCGGTAATTTTACGAGGAGTCGTTCCTTGTGCTTCAACAGCTCCTGTTAAATCTTCGTCTTTCGTTGAGATGAACTCTTCAATCGCTTTTGAAAGCTCTGCACCGCGAAGGTCGGAGAAGTTATTATCAGCAAGATATTTTAACTTCACTTCATTCGGTGTTCCTTCGAGCCCTTTCGTATAAGCGGGTGAAACGACAGGGTCTGCAAGCTCCCAAATTTGGCCGACAGGGTCTTTAAACGCACCGTCACCGTAAACCATTACTTCGATCGTTTTTCCTGTCATTTCTTTTAATTTTGCTTGAATATTGTCAACGACAGGTTGACATTGACGAGGGAATAATTTTAATGAGTCATCTGTTGACGTGTTTGCGCCGAGTAAACCGAACTCCTCATTAAATCCGCTGCCATTGATTGACTCTGCTAAAATATCATCTAATGTGAATACTTTTTCAGCGCCATTGTCTTCTAAAATACGTTTCGTACGGAAGCGTGTATGAATGTCACACGTTAAAACGTTTTTCGTATAACGTAAAATCGTTTTCGGTTTTTGTGAGAAAATAATTTCACATTCTTTGTCGTATGCTTCAACGAGTGAACGGTAATATTCGATATAGTCAACACCTGTGAACGTATGTTTTTGGTAACCGAAATGTTTTCGGAATTCTTCTTCCGTTAACACATCTGTCCACGGGTTGATTCCTTTTTCATCGAGTTGGTCGATACTAATTAAGTGGTTACCTACTTCGTCTGACGGATAACTTAACATAATGACGACTTTTTTTGCTGCACCTTTTGCGATTCCACGTAATGTGTTTGCAAAACGGTTACGGCTTAAAATAGGGAAAGTAACCCCAATTGTGTCGTCACCGAATTTATTTGCAATATCTACTGCAATATCATCGACAGTAGCATAGTTTCCTTGTGCACGTGCGACGATTGATTCTGTAATTGATACGATATCTCGATCACGTAATTCAAAGCCTTCTACTTCTGCAGCTTCTAATACACTATCGACGACGATTTGTTCGATGTCGTCGCCTTCATTAATGATCGGGCAGCGAAGACCTCTCGCTACTGTTCCTACTACTCGTTTCATAAATAATCGCTCCCTCAAATTCGTTAGCTTTTTTAAATCTCTACCATTAGATAATATACATGATAAGGTAGGTATAAGTAAAATGAATATATTGAATAGAGGTTATAAGGAGTGCTTATATGAGTAAAGGAATCGATAATTACCGTATTTTTTGCGAAGTAGGAAAAAGTAAAAGC
>JASLGI010000205.1 GCA_030149685.1 Bacillaceae bacterium
TCTAACTTTTGAATAACATCTTCTAAGTTTTTATCTTGACGTTCCGTCATCTATATCGCCTCTCTTTCTTTTATGTTTAAATTACATCGTTCCGCGTAACATACCGTTCCAGTATAAGATCGGTAATAAGTTCTTTTTCATGAAGAACATGCTACGACGTGGGACACGCTGATCGAGTGGCGTAGATTCTGATGCTTCGTTACCGTATACGAACTCAGCAAGCATAACTTTGTCGTATCCAGTGACGAGTGGACATGATGAATATCCGTCGTATTTTGCAGTCATTTCGCGACCTTCCATAAGAGCAACTAAGTTTGTTGCTGCAACTGGCGCTTGTTTACGAACTGCTGCACCTGTACGTGATGTCGGTAAGCTTGAGTTATCTCCAGCTCCGAATACGTTTGGATATTTGTTGTGACGTAATGTATACATGTCAACGTCTACCCAACCGTCTTTTGCAAGTGGGCTTTCTTTAATGAAATCTGGTGCTGACATTTGTGGTACCACGTGGATCATTGAGAATTCACGTTCGAATGTTTCGCCAGTTTCAATGTTTTCGAAAGTAGCGATTTGTTTATCGCCATCGATTTTACGTAATTCGCTGCTGAATGTTGTCTCAATTCCGCGCTCTTTAACGATCTCTTTTAATGGACCGTAGTAACGTGGAACTGGGAATAACTTCGGCATACCTGAGATGAACTCAACTGCTGTTTTATGACGAACACCCATTTTACGTAAATATTCTTCTGTTAAATACATAATTTTTTGTGGTGCACCCGCACATTTAATCGGTGTGCTTGGTTGTGTGAAGATTGCACGGCCGTCATTAACGTTTTGAAGTGCAGTCCATGTGTACTCAACTGTTTTAGGTGAGTAGTTACTACAAACACCGTTTTTACCTTCTGCTTTAAGTGCTTCAGTTAAACCTTCGATTTTATCCCAGTCATACTGAAGACCTGCTGCTACTACTAAATATTCGTACTTAACTGTTGTACCTTCTTTAGTTTTTAACGTGTTTTCTTCTGGTTGGAAAGTTGCGACATGCTCTTTTAAGAGTTCAGTTCCTTCTGGAATTGCACGCTCCATTGAACGGTAAGTATCGTCTAACTTCATGTCACCTGCACCTACTAACGAGAATGCCGGTTGATAATAGTGAACTTCTGCTGGATCGATGAATAAAAGATCACCTTTCACATATGGTGCTTGACGTAAAATACGTGCTGCGATTGAAATACCTGCTGTACCGGCACCTACGACAGCTACTTTTACTGATTTTTCTTTTGACATATTTCGTTCCTCCTTCGTAAAGTACGTACATAAATACTGCTTACTTTTCTCTTTTTTCTACATCTTCAATTGTATGCGAAAGCAAAAGTTGCGACTATTAGGGAATTCCCCCATATTTTACTTTTTCAACACAATTGAAACTGTTTCTTAATGAAAAGTTAGCCTTTTCGACACATTCTTTTACTAGTTCTTCATTTTTCTTCCATATTCAACAAAACATCTGCCACAATTTTGACAACTGCATCGATTTCTTCTTTAGATACAGTAAGTGGTGGTAATAATCGTAACACACCTTGGCCTGCTGGAACAGTTAAGACACCTTTGTCTTCAAGCTGTATAACAGCTTCATTTAAAGTGTCTCCTACGACAATACCGACAAGTAATCCCCAGCCTTTAATTTCTGCCTTCGGTAAATGCTCTTGAAGTTGTTGATGAAAGTATGTTGCACTATCACGCACGGTTTGTAAAAATGTGTCTTCTTTAATAATATCTACTACCGTTTGAGCAACTGCAACAGCGAGAGGATTTCCTCCAAATGTCGTTCCGTGTGTTCCTGGACCGAAAGTTGAACCGAGTTCTTTCACTCCGAGCATCGCTCCGATCGGAAATCCTCCCCCAAGACCTTTTGCTAAAGTAACGATATCTGGCTGAAAGTTTGTTTGTTCAAATGCATACATCGTACCTGTACGTCCGATTCCTGTTTGCACTTCATCTAAAATGAGCAAGATATCGTGCTGCTCGCAAAGCTTTTGAATGCATGAGACGAATTCTTCTGTAACAGGTGTTACGCCACCTTCTCCTTGAACGACTTCTAACATAATTGCTGCAACTTCTTTATTCGCTACTTTTTCTAAGGCCTTACAATCATTATAAGGAACAGTGATGAACTTTTGTAAAAGTGGACCGAATCCTTCTTTTACTTTGTCTTGACCTGTTGCGGCAATTCCACCGAATGTACGCCCATGAAATGAATTGGTAAAAGTAATAATTGTATCTCTTCCTGTATGTTTACGTGCAAGCTTCATCGCAGCTTCATTTGCTTCTGCTCCACTATTACAGAAGAAGCCATATTGAAGATGCGTATCTTGAACGAGCGATTCCGCTAACTTTTCTTGACCACTACTTTCAAACAAATTCGAAATATGCCAAAGTTTTTCGCTTTGTTCTTGAAGCGCTTGAACGATTTTGTCATTCGCATGCCCTAAACTAACGACAGCAATTCCACTTGAAAAATCATAATATTCTTTTCCTGTCGCATCTTTCACTATCGTTCCTTTCCCTTCTACAATTTCAATCGGACGTCTCCCATAGTTCGGAAATAAATGACTCATATTATTCGCTCTCCTTTTGTGTGATCGTTGTACCTTCAAGTGCTTCATTCACAATATCAATATACGTAATGCCGTCTTCTAAACAACTGACCGCTGCGTGTACTTTCGGAATCATTCCCCCATAAATGTCTCCCGTCGTAATCCACTCTTCAATTTGTTCAGGTGTCGTTTTTTCACACGTTTTCTCATCAATTAAAATGCCTGGCACATCTGTGACAAACATCAACCGATCTGCTTTCATCGCTTCTGCAACAGAACGGGCCGCTTCATCTGCATTCACATTCAAACTAACCCCTCGTATTTCATCAACCGCGATTGATGCAATAACTGGAATAATGTTTGCATCAACTAATGCTTGTAATACCTCTTCGCGTACAACAGTTACATTTCCTACTTCCCCGTAACGCTCAGGATCGATGGGCAAAGCTTGCATAACATAACTATCAAAACCGTTTAGCCCAATTGCTTGCAATCCATTTTTATGAAATCGCTGAACTAAAGACGGATTCACATGTGCAATCAATGTCGACTGTACGACATCCATCGCACTTCTCGGTGTTACACGTAATCCACTAACTTTTTTCGTTGGAATACGAGCTTCCGTCAAAGCATCCGTAATCGCCGGTCCCCCACCGTGCACGATGACGATATCATAATCTTTATACCATGCTTTAATCTTCTTAAAAAACACGTCTGTTAATTCATCGAGCATACTACCACCGAGTTTGACAACTAAACGTTTACGAGCGGTAGCTTGCGTTGATGTTGATGTATTCATAAGTTAAATCGCACCCCCATGCTGTTCCTGATGAACGGCCATTACCGAGTTCAATATCGATAAAAATATTCGGCTCTTCTAAAATCATTTGTAAGGCCTCTTCATCGTAATCCATCGGTTCGCCTTCTTGTAAGACGACGATGTCTCCTATTGTAATTTTTACCCTCTGCATATTTAATGAAACGCCACTATAGCCAACCGCTGCGATAATACGTCCCCAGTTCCCATCTTTTCCAAACATCGCAGTTTTCACAAGTGGTGAACCGACGACTGTTTTCGCTACTTGTCGTGCTTCTTCAACACTCGATGCTTCTTTGACGTTCACTTCGATTAGTTTTGTCGCACCCTCCCCATCTTTTGCAATCATTTTCGCCAAATCTTCGGAGATTGCACGTAAGGCAGATAAAAACAATATCCAATCTTCATGCTCTTCTGTTAACGGGTCATTATTTGCTAAACCATTCGCTAATAAAAGAACCGTATCATTCGTCGACGTATCTCCATCTACTGTAATACAGTTAAATGTTTGATCTGTCACAATACGCAATGCTTTTTGCAATGTCGTCGGATCGACATTTGCATCCGTCGTAATAAATGCGAGCATCGTCGCCATATTCGGTTCAATCATTCCAGAGCCTTTCGCTACCCCTGAAATTGTCACAGTCTTTCCGTCGATTGGAATTTGATACGAAGAAGCTTTTGTAATCGTATCCGTCGTTAAAATCGCTTGTGAAAATTCAATCGCATGTTGTTGCGTTCTTCCGAGGCGGAGTTCTTCAACCCCTTTATAAATAGGCTCCATCCGTAATTGTTCTCCGATCACACCTGTCGATGCAACACCGACGAGTGAAGGGTCAATATCAAATCGTTCCGCCATCAGTCGTTGCATTTCTTTTGCGTTTTCAATCCCTCTTTTTCCAGTACACGCATTCGCATTCGCTGAGTTCACGATAATACCTTGCATATATTTCGTTTTATAGACAACTTGTTTCGTCACTTGAAGCGGTGCTGCTTGTAAAGCATTCGTCGTAAACATTCCAGCGACACTTGCTGGCACATCACTATAAATCATCCCAAAATCACTACGCTTATATTTCAACCCACAATGCATACCACCTGTATAAAACCCGAGAGGTGTCGCCACGTTTTGATGAGACGTTTGTTTATACTGCTCAATTGACATACCTTTCACTCCTTTTACATCGGTAACGGGAGAAACTCAATACCTAATGTCTCGTCAAACCCGCACATAATATTCATATTTTGAATTGCTTGTCCTGCTGCACCTTTTACCATATTGTCGATCACCGCTAAAATCGTCACACGTCCTGTACGTTCATCGACATCACAATGAATGTCACAGAAATTCGAACCACGTACTTGGTTCGTACTAAATGAAGTCGTTTCTTTCACATAACGAATAAATGGTGCATCTTCATAATGACGTGCGAAACTTTCGTGCACCATCGCTTCTGTTACTCCTTCATTAAGAGTTGCATACGTTGTCGTTAAAATACCACGTTCCATCGGGACTAAGTGAGTAGAAAATGTAATCGTCGCGTCAGCTTCTCCAAACCATTGAATAGATTGTTCAATTTCTGGAATATGTTGATGTTTATTAATTTTATAAATCGATGTGCTCTCATTCGCTTCACAGAAATGCGAACTTTGCGTCAATTTATTTCCTGAACCTGTTACACCACTTTTAGCATCGATAATACAACTATTCGGGTCAATTAATTGATCTTTAATTAGCGGTAAAATACTTAATGCAGTCGCTGTCGGATAACACCCTGGATTTGACAGTAATTGCGCATGTTGAATCGCTTCTTTATTCCATTCAGATAATCCGTATACCGCTTGTTCTAACAGCTCTTTCTTCGGTGCTTCTTTTCCGTACCATTTTTCATACAATTCTGGATTTTGAATACGGTAATCACCCGCTAAATCGATGAGCTTCACATCTTTTCCGATCAACGGCTCTAAAAGTGTCGTCGTCACTCCCGCTGGCGTACTCGTAAATACGACATCATACGTTTCTAATACGTCATATTCAATCGCCTTCATCGGCTCATCATACAGACCTTTGAACTGTGGATATTTATCTGAATAAGGCACACCTACTTCCGAAGAGGTGAATGTATCAATCGTTGTTACTTCTTTATGTTGATGGAGTAAACGGACAAGTTCAACGCCCCCGTAACCTGTCGCTCCAATAATTGCAATTTTCATCGTCATCATCCTTTTCTGTAAAATCAATTAATATACAGTATATATATGCATAAATATAAAGTCAAATGAATTTTTATTATAAAAGACAGCGCTGTTTCAT